>JBQCJL010000024.1:0-20421 GCA_051952795.1 Marmoricola sp. | reverse complement strand
CGACACCGACCCGGCTCTACCCGGCAATCGCGCCTGGGGACGCGCCATCGTCGAGCTCGTCACGGACTCACGGCGCGGAGTCGAGCTCGTCGCGGAGCACACGGTGACGTCGGCGGCGGCGCTGGATGCGGAGATCGCGGCCGCTGCCGACGCCGGCGCCACATGGGGACGTACCCCGGCGATCGAGCGTGCCGCGGTCCTGCGGCAGGCCGCGGCGTCGCTGGAGCGGAGCCGGGCGCGCCTCCTCGAGGTCATGGCCAGCGAGTGCGGCAAGACGTTGGACCAGGGCGACCCCGAGGTGTCGGAGGCGATTGACTTCGCGAACTACTACGCCGAACGAGCCGAGGAGCTCGACCGAATCGACGGAGCGGTCCATCGCCCCGCGGGCCTGATCGTGGTCACGCCGCCGTGGAACTTCGCGGTCGCCATCCCCGCCGGTGGCGTCCTGGCGGCCCTCGCCGCGGGCTCGGCGGTGATCATCAAGCCCGCCCCCCAAGCCCGGCGCTCCGGGTCGGTGATGGCGAACGCGCTGTGGGAGGCGGGAGTGCCGCGGGAGGTGCTGCGGCTCGTCCATCTCGACGAGGGCGACCTTGGCAGGCAGCTGATCGCCGATCCCCGGGTCGATCGACTCGTTCTGACGGGTGCCTTCGAGTCGGCAGAACTGTTCCGGACGTTCCGACCCGACCTGAACCTGCTCGCGGAGACGAGTGGCAAGAACGCCATCGTCATCACGCCGCACGCGGATCTCGACCTGGCAGTGAAGGACCTCGTCTCCTCGGCCTTCGGGCATGCCGGCCAGAAGTGCTCGGCTGCGTCCCTCGGGATCCTGGTCGGGTCGGTGGCGCGGTCCCGCCGCTTCCGCGATCAGCTGGTCGACGCGGTGTCCTCGCTCGTGGTCGACCATCCGGGCAATCCGGAGGCGCAGGTGGGCCCGGTGATCGAACCGGCAGCTGGCAAGCTGCTCGAGGCGTTGACGACCTTGGCCGAGGGTGAGTCCTGGCTGGTCGAGCCGCGCATGCTCGATGCCACCGGGCGACTGTGGTCGCCCGGCGTGAAGACCGGGGTGCGACCGGGGTCGGCCTTCCACCGGACCGAGTACTTCGGTCCGGTCCTGGGCTTGATGACGGCCCGTGACCTGGACGAGGCGATCGGGTTCCAGAACGCCGTCGACTACGGACTCACCGGCGGTATCCAGTCCCTCGACGCGAACGAGATCGAGCGCTGGCTGGAAGGCGTCGAGGTCGGCAACGCCTACGTGAATCGATCGACCGTCGGTGCGATCGTGAGGCGTCAGCCCTTCGGTGGCTGGAAGAAGTCCTCGGTCGGCGCTGGCAGCAAGGCCGGCGGTCCGAACTACCTGATCGGCCTCAGTGATTGGGCCCCCGGGCTCGACGGCACGGACGACGGCTTCCTCGAGCGTGCCCAGGCATCCGATGCCCGAGCCTGGGCTGAGGAATTCGGTGTCGCCCGTGACATCTCGGGGATCGCGGCCGAGTACAACGTCCTGCGCTACCGACCCACGCCGGTGACGATCCGGGTTGAGGATGCCGACCTCACCGACGTGCTGCGCGTCGTCGGCGCCGGCCTTCGCGCAGGCGCTCGCGTCGACGTCTCGAGCCGCATCAGCCTTCCCGAGCTCGGCGTCCCCGTCGTCGTGGAGGATCAGGCCGCCTGGCGCGAACGTCTCGCGACCGATCCCCCGGCGCGGGTGCGCCTGCTGGGGGGAACCCGACAGTCCTTCGCCCTCGATAGCGGCGGCCGTGCCGACATCGCCCTCTACGACCAGCCGGTGGTAGAAGCGGGGCGGATCGAGCTGCTGCCGTTCCTGCGGGAGCAGGCGATCGCGATCACGGCGCATCGCTTCGGCTCGCCGAGCGCGGTGGCTGCGCAGGTGCGTGCAGCGCTCGACGTCGAGGTCCCTAGGACAGATACACGTCCACCCAGGCACTGATGATGTGTGCGGCGCGGGTCGCCTGTCCCTTGCCGGTCAGGAAATGGTCGGCTCCTTCGAGTGAGATGAAGCTGCGTGGGTGCCGCGCCATGCGGAAGATCTCCGAGGCGTTCTCGATGCCCACGGTGTTGTCCGTGGGCGAGTGCATGATGAGCAGCGGCCGGCGCAGGGTGTGGACGCAGTCGTAGATGTCGGCGGCGCGCACGTCCTCGATGAAGCTGCGCCGGAGGGTGAGGTGCTTGCCCCCGATGAGCCACGGCGCCTCACCGGCTTCGAGGACCTGCTCCACGATGCTGTCGTAGTTGCTCTCCGCATGCGCGGGCTCCGAGGGTGCGCCCACGGTCGCCACCGCCTTGACCTCCGGCACCTCCCGGGCCGCCACGAGAACCGCATCCCCGCCGAACGAATGGCCCGCAAGCAGGTCGGCGGGCGTCCCGCGCTCCCGCATGAAGGCGCACGCGAGCACGGTGTCGGCCACCTTGTGCGAGAACGATCCATCGGCCCAGTCGCCTTGCGAATCGCCCAGCCCCAGGTTGTCGAAGCGCAGCATGCCGATGCCCTCGGCTGCCAACTGCTTGCAGATGCGCGCGGTGGCCGGGCTGTCCTTGCCGAGCGTGAGGCCGTGACTGAAGACGCCCCACCCGCGCACGGGCCCCTCGGGCAGATCGATGATGCCGGCCAGCACCGGCCCTGAGCTGGACGGGAACCAGACACGCTCTTGCATGAGGGCATCATGCCGGGCCTGTCGGTGCTCACCGCGAGGATGGGGTGGTGGACGGCATCGACATCGCGCGGGCGAGGGTGAGAGCGCATGGTCTCGAGGCCGCCGATCGACCGTCGGCGGCGGTGGCCGTCGGCTCCTTGCTCGCGCTCCAAGCGCAGGACTATCGCGGTGGCCTCTGGTCGGTCGGCGTGCGCGCCGGCTCCCTGACCGAGGCGGACGTCGAGCGGGCGTTGCGCGACCGCGAGATCGTGCGTACGTGGCCGATGCGGGGAACGCTGCACCTGGTCGCTGCCGACGACGCGCGATGGCTCCCCTCGCTTCTGGGGCCGCGGGCGAGTCAGGCCGCAGCAGGTCGCCGGCGTCGCTTGGGTCTCGATGACGGTGCGGTCGCCCGAGCGCGCACCGTCTGGGAGACCGCTCTGGCGGGCGGTCGGTGCCTGGGGCGCGCCGAGCTCTTCGCCCTGATCGACGCTGCCGGCGTCGACAGCGGTGATCAGCGTGGTCCGCACCTGCTGCGGTACTTCGCGGAGCAGGGCGTCCTCTGCTTCGGTCCCCACGAGGGTCGGCAGCACACCTTCGCGCTGCTGGAGGAATGGGTGCCCGGGGCCCGGGTGCTCGACCGGGAGGCCGCGCTGGCGGAGGTGGTGCTGCGCTATTTCACCGGCCACGGTCCGGCGACGGTCGATGATCTGGTCGGGTGGTCGCTGCTCACCAAGGCCGACGCCCGGATCGGGCTCGCCGCTGTCGAGGATCGTCTGGCGTGGACGGAGGTGGACGGCGTCCGGCACTGGCACGCGCCGGTCGATCCGTCCGAGACCGGGGTCCAGCTGTTGGCCGGCTTCGACGAGTACGTGCTCGGCTACAAGAATCGGTCGGCCTTCGCCACGCCGGAGATCCTCGCCGCGGTGGTACCCGGCGGCAACGGCATCTTCAGGGCCTCCGTGCTCGTCGACGGCCAGATCGTCGGGTTGTGGTCGGTGAGGCGGCGCGCGCGGCGCCAGGAGCTGTCCGTCGACTGGTTCGAGGGTCGGGGTCGTCCCGACCCGTGCGCGCTCGACGAGGCGGTGGCGCGCTACGCCGGCTTCACGGGCGTTCCGACGGCGGTGGGATGGCCGGCAGCGACCTCGGCACGCCGATGACCGGGATGCCCGCCGCCCGCAGCGCATCGCGCCCGGTGAAGGGGCCTGGATCACCACGCCGGGTTCCCAGTCCAGCGGGCGCGAAGAGCGCGACGGACAGATCCTCGGGGGCGAGCGCGAAGCGCGGCCAGTAGCGCACGCCGCGGTGACCGGCGGCATGGAGCGCCGCTGCCCAGCGCTGCGGCAGGTCGTAGGGAGTGACCGTGCCGATCTCGCGCGTGATACCGAAGCGCTCGGCAGCACGGGCGATGGCATCGGCGACGCGAGCGCGCAGCCTGACTCGTGACACCAGCATCTGATCCGCGACCGCCGCGGGGACGGGGCCGGCCGACAGTCGCCTGCCCAGGCGCTCGCGCACGGCGACGCCCACACTCGAGCCGAGGTAGCAGGTGCCATTCGGCTCGGTGAGATCGAACCGGCCCGAACCGTCGCTGCTGAACCACCACACCGCGTGCGATGCGCTGTGCGCTCGGAACCACAGCCCGGAGAGCGCGACGGAAGGGAAGTCCGACAGATCGTCCGGCGGCTCGCCGACCGCGAGCTCCTCGCGGCTCACCTCGACCAATGGCTGGCGTCCTCGGTGGCCTCCGCGAGGAGCTGCTCCCATGCGTCACCGCGCGGGCCCACCGGCTTGAGCGCCCGCATCACGTCGACGGCGCTCCGATCGCCGAGCTCCGGAACAGTGCGGGTCAGCCAGACCGCCACCGTCCAGGGGTCCGCGGCGGCCGGGCTCAGCGTCCGCAGCAGGTCTACCAGGCCGGTGAGCGGGCGACCGTCCGGAGCGAACTGCCAGGCGGGGTAGATGCGTTGCCCGTCACCGGTGGTCAGTCCCAGGATCTGATGGGCCTTGACCTTCTGGTGGAGCGCTTGCCGACTGATGCCGAGCCAGCGGCAGACGCCGGCGGTGTCGTAGAAGGGCCCGAGCTCCTCGAACGGATGGGTGGCCGGGATGGCGTCCAGCATCGCCGCGGCGACCCAGGACGCATCGAGATCCCCCTCGAGCCCGCCGAGTCGCTCGCGCAGACCCTCGGCCAGCTTGTCGAGGATCTCCTGTTCGACCTGGGTCAGGGTGGACATGCGTCAAGTATGTCAACTCACGTCAAGGATGACAAGGCCGCTCCGGGGCCGCCGGTCCGACTGCGTGGGAACAAAGTCGCACGCGCTGAGGTTGAGTCGCTACACCTCAACTTTCCTGGAGGGTCCTGTGACCGCGAAGAAGCTTCCCGTCCTTTTCCTGGATGACCTCGTGCTGCTGCCGGGGATGGTCGTCCCGATCGAGCTCGGCGACGGCGCGCGTGCAGCGGTCGAGGCCGCGCAGGCGGCGGCGAGCGACGGTGACACCCCCGAGATCCTGGTCGCCCCACGCCTCGACGGCGGTTACGCGACCTTCGGCGTGGTGGCCGGTGTCGAACAGGTCGGCAAGTCCCGGGGCGGTGCCCCGGCGGCGGTGCTCCGCACCGGTGAGCGGGCCCGCATCGGCAGCGGCGTCACCGGACCGGGTGCTGCCCTCTGGGTGGAGGCCGAACCGGTCGAGCCGTCGGTGGTGACCGAGGAGGTCCGTGCCCTCGCCGCGGACTACAAGAAGCTGGTCCTGGCGGTCCTGCAGCGACGCGAGGCTTGGCAGATCATCGACTCGGTCAACGCGATCGAAGACCCGAGCACGCTCGCGGACACCGCGGGGTGGGCGCCGTATCTGTCCAACGAGCGCAAGCAGCAGTTGCTCGAGACGCCGGAGACGGCGGAGCGGCTCCGAGTCCTGATCGCCTGGACCCGTGACTACCTCGCCGAGACCGAGGTCAACGACAAGATCGATTCCGACGTGCGGGAGTCGCTGGAGAAGAACCAGCGCGAGTTCCTGCTGCGTCAGCAGCTGGCCGCCATCCGCAAGGAGCTCGGCGAGGGTGAGCCGGAGGGGTCCGACGACTACCGCGCGCGGGTGGAGACGGCCGACCTGCCGGACGCGGTCCGCGAGGCTGCCCTGCGCGAGGTGGACAAGCTGGAGCGCTCGAGCGACCAGAACCCCGAGGCCGGATGGATCCGGACCTGGCTCGACACCGTGCTCGAGCTGCCGTGGAACGTCACCACGACCGACAGCACCGACATCGCTGCTGCTCGCGCGGTGCTCGACGCCGACCACCATGGCCTCGACGAGGTGAAGGACCGGATCATCGAATACCTGGCGGTGCGCGCCCGTCGCGCCGAGCGTGGCTTGGCCGTCGTGGGCGGCCGAGGCTCAGGTGCTGTGGTGCTCCTCGCGGGTCCTCCGGGAGTCGGGAAGACCTCGCTGGGTGAGTCGGTGGCGCGGGCGCTGGGCCGGGAGTTCGTGCGCGTCGCCCTGGGCGGCGTGCGTGACGAGGCCGAGATCCGTGGCCATCGCCGGACGTACGTCGGAGCTCTGCCGGGTCGGATCGTGCGGGCGATCAAGGAGGCCGGCTCGATGAATCCCGTCGTGCTCCTCGACGAGGTCGACAAGGTGGGCTCGGACTTCCGTGGCGATCCCGCCGCGGCTCTGCTCGAGGTGCTGGACCCCGCGCAGAACCACACGTTCCGCGATCACTACCTCGAGCTGGATCTGGACCTGTCCGACGTGCTGTTCATCGCCACGGCGAACGTGCTCGAGACGATTCCTCCGGCACTGCTGGACCGGATGGAGCTCGTCAGCATCGACGGGTACACCGAGGAGGACAAGGTCGCGATCGCGCGTGACTTCCTGGTCCCGCGTCAGCTGGAGCGGGCGGCACTGACCGCGGAGGACGTGACCATCACGGATGCGGCGCTCCGCGAGATCGCGGCGAACTACACCCGGGAGGCTGGGGTCCGCTCCTTCGAGCGCCTGCTGGCCAAGGCCTTCCGCAAGGCCTCGCTCAAGGATGCTCCGGTCACGATCGACGAGCCGGACCTGAAGGAGCTGATCGGTCGACCTCGGTTCACGCCGGAGTCGCACGAGCGCACCTCCGTGCCGGGCGTCGCCTCCGGATTGGCCGTCACGGGGATGGGCGGTGACGTGCTGTTCGTCGAGGCGTCGTTGCTGCCGGGGACGACTCCCGGCCTGACGCTCACCGGACAGCTCGGCGACGTCATGAAGGAATCGGCCCAGATCGCCCTGACATGGGTCCGCGCCCATGCTGCGGAGCTCGGGATCGACGGCGAGCTCCTGGAACGCCCGGTCCACATCCACTTCCCAGCCGGAGCGGTGCCCAAGGACGGCCCGTCGGCGGGCGTCACCATGACCACCGCGCTGGTGTCGCTGCTGACCGGACGACCGGTGCGGTCGGAGGTAGGCATGACCGGCGAGGTCTCCTTGACCGGACGGGTGCTCCCGATCGGTGGCGTGAAGCAGAAGCTGCTCGCTGCTCAGCGCGCCGGGCTGACCGAGGTATTCCTGCCGCAGCGCAACGAGCCGGACCTCGACGACGTGCCCGCGGAGGTGCTCGAAGCCGTCACGGTGCATGTCGTCGGTGAGGTCGGCGAGATCCTCGCGTCTGCCTTGGAGCCGGCCGCTCCGAACGCCACGGCAGCGGCGTAAGGAACTGCAAGGTCGACCGCGACACGTGCAAGGTCGGCGTCAGAAGGTGCAAGGTCGGCGTCAGAAGGTGCAAGGTCGGCGGGGGCGCTAGCGACCGGTGTAGTTCGGCTTCCGCTTCTCGAGGAACGCGCGTGGTCCTTCCTTGGCGTCCTCGGACTTGAACACCTCGGCGCCGACCTTGGCGTCGTCGGCCCAGCAGTCGTCCTCGTGCTTGCCCTCGGAATCGCGCATCGTCTTGAGGATGGCCTGGACCGCCAGGGGGCCGTTGGCGCAGATCAGGTCGGCGATCTCGTGGGCCTTCGCGAGAGCCTCGCCGTCCGGGACCACGTGACCGATCAGGCCCAGTTCCTTCGCCTCGGGGGCATCGATCAGTCGACCGGTCAGCAGCAGCTCAGCGGCCACGGTGTAGGGGATCTGGCGGGGGAGTCGGACCGCTGAGCCGCCCATCGGGTAGAGGCTCCACTTGGCCTCGGCGACCCCGAAGCGCGCGGACTCGCCCGCGATCCGGATGTCGGGGCCCTGCAGGATCTCGGTTCCGCCCGCGATCGCGGGACCCTCGACCGCCGCGATGAGCGGCTTGGTGAGCCGAAAGCCCTTGAGCAGCCCATTGAGGATCGTCGGGTCGAACTCACCGGATTCGAACTTGTCTCCCGGAGGAGCGTCGTTGGCCTGGCTGAGGTCCATGCCGGCGCAGAAGTAGCCGCCGGCGCCGGTGAGGATGCAGACCCGGATCTCGGGATCGCTGTTCACGCGATCCCAGGCGTCCTCCATGATCCGCAGCATCGGGCCCGACAACGCGTTGCGCCGGTGCGGCCGATTCATCGTGACGATCAGCTTGTGCCCGTCCTCCTCGACGAGGCAGTCTGGGGTGTCGGTCTCGGGGCTGGATGCAGCGTTCTCGGCCATGGGGCGATGGTAGTGAAAAACGAGAACGTGTTCTAGTCTTGGGTCGTGGCCCTCAACATCGCAGACCTCTTCGAGCACGCCGTCGACGCCGTTCCCGACAAGCCAGCGGTGCAAGTCTGGGAGCGGGTGATCTCCTTCGCGGAGCTCGAGTCCGACGCGAACCGGCTCGCCCATTTCCTGCAGTCCCGCGGCATCGGTCCGGGCGACCACGTGGGCTTGTACTCCAAGAACAGCATCGAGCACGTGATCGCGCTGCTCGCGATCCTCAAGGTGCGCGCGGTCGCCATCAACGTCAACTATCGCTACGTCCAGGGCGAGCTGGAGTACCTCTTCGACAACGCCGACCTGGTCGGACTGGTCCACGACCGGGTCTACGCGCCTCTGGTCGCCGAGGTCGCTCCGAAGATCCCCAGCCTGCAGACCTTCGTAGCGGTCCCGAACCCGCTGGACGAGGGCGACGAGTCCGACGTCTCGTCCTATGGCGGTGTCCTGCTCGAGGACGCCCTGGCCGGACAGTCGGACGCTCGCGACTTCGGCGAGCGCAGCCCCGACGACATCCACATCATCTACACCGGAGGTACCACCGGGTTCCCGAAGGGCGTGATGTGGCGCCACGAGGACTTCTGGCGTGTGCTCGGCGGCGGCATCGACTTCATGACGGGCGAGCCGCTGGAGGAGTACGACCAGTCCAAGAAGGCGCTCGACGACAGTCTCGTCACGCTGCCCCTGAGCCCGCTCATGCACGGGGGCGCCCAGGCCTCGCTGCTCATGCACCTGTTCGCCGGCCAGGTCACCATCCTCGAGCCGAAGTTCGATCCCGTGCGCACCTGGGAGCTGATCGACAAGCACGGCGTGCAGATGCTCTTCATGACCGGCGACGCGATGGCGGTCCCGCTCATCGACGCCTACGAGGCCGGTGGCTTCGACGGCCAGACGCTCTTCGCCATCGCCAGCAGCGCCGCGATCTTCTCCAAGTCGGTCAAGGAGCGCTGGATGAAGGCGTTCCCCAACGCCGTCTTCACCGACTCGGTGGGCTCGTCGGAGACCGGCTTCCAGGGGACCGGCCTGCAGGACGCCAGCGCGCTGTCGACCGACGGCCCGGTCGTCTCGATCCCCGCGACGACGGTGATCCTCGACGACGACAACCGGCTCCTCGACCCGGTGAAGGACGTCGGCAAGGTCGGCCGCACCGCGCGTTCGGGCAACGTCCCGGTGGGCTACTACAAGGACCCGGAGAAGTCCGCCAAAACCTTCGTCGAGATCGACGGCGTCCGCTACTCCATTCCCGGCGACAACGCCCGCATCGAGGAGGGCAACCGCCTGACCCTGCTGGGGCGCGGCTCGAACTGCATCAACACCGGTGGCGAGAAGGTCTACCCCGAAGAGGTCGAGCAGGCCATCAAGGCCCACCCGGGCGTCTACGACGTGCTGGTGGTCGGGCTGCCGGACGAGAAGTTCGGCCAGGCGGTCACCGCCGTCGTCCAGCCCCGGGAGGGCGCCACCATCGAGCTCACCGAACTGCGCGAGTTCCTGCGTGCGCATCTGTCCGGCTACAAGCTGCCGCGCGCCCTCACCGTGGTGGACGAGGTGCCTCGCAACGCCACCGGCAAGGCGCAGTACCCCGCCGCCAAGGAGCTGGCACTCGCCGGCCGCGTCACCCTCTAACTTCCCCCAGCAAGGAGATTCCCGATGCGTACCGACCTCTGCGATGTCTTCGGCATCGATTATCCGATCTTCGCCTTCACCCCCTCCGAGCACGTCGCCGCGGCGGTGTCGCGCGCCGGCGGTCTCGGCGTGCTCGGCTGCGTCCGCTTCAACGACCCGGAGGAGCTGGACAAGACGCTCACCTGGATGGACGAGAACACCGACGGCAAGCCGTACGGCGTCGATGTGGTCATGCCGATGAAGATTCCGACCGAGGGCACCTCCACCGACCTGTCGTCCTACATCCCCGAGGACCACAGGAAATGGGTCGACGAGACGCTTCTCAAGCTCGGCGTACCGCCGCTGCCGGAGGGTGAGGGCCGCGAGGGCGTTCTCGGCTGGCTCCACTCGATGGCGAGGTCCCACGTCGACGTCGCCCTGCAGCACCGCCCGGTGCTGATCGCCAACGCGCTCGGCACGCCGCCCAACGACGTCATCGAGGAGTGCCACGCCGCCGGGCTCAAGGTGGCCGCCCTGGCCGGCGCTCCGAAGCATGCGCAGAGCCATGTCGCGAACGGCGTCGACATCATCATCGCCCAGGGCTACGAGGCCGGTGGCCACACCGGCGAGATCGCCAGCATGGTCCTGACCCCTGACATCGTGGACGCCGTCGGTCCGGACGTGCCGGTTCTGGGCGCCGGCGGCATCGGCTCGGGTCGTCAGGTGGCCGCCTCCCTGGCCCTCGGCGCATCGGGCGTCTGGACCGGCTCGATCTGGCTCGGTACCGAGGAGTACCGCAACCTCGCATCGAACCAGGGTTGGGAGACCGCCTTCCTGCGGGCCACTTCCTCCGACACGGTGCGCACCCGGATCTACACCGGCAAGCCCGCCCGGCTTCTGAAGACCAAATGGACCGAGGCCTGGGCCGAGGAAGGCGCCCCTCAGCCGCTTCCGATGCCGCTCCAGAACCTGCTCGTCGCGGACGCCCACAACCGGATCAACGCCTCGGGGGACCCCGACGTGATCTCGATGCCCGTGGGCCAGATCGTCGGTCGGATGAACGAGGTGCGGCCCGTGGCCGACGTGATGGCCGACCTGATCGCCGAGTTCGACGAGACCGTGAAGCGCCTCAGCTCGCTGTGACGTAGACCGAGGTCCGCGGCGGCCGGCGCCAGGTGGCGTCGGCGTCGCCGGCCCGCTGCAGCTCGCGCTTGAGCACCTTGTTCGTCGCGGTCCGGGGGAGCTCGTCGAGCACGCGCACCACGGACGGCCAGGCCTTGGTACTCAGGTCAGGCTGAGAGCTCAGAAAGGTCGCGAAGTCGGCAGCACCGAGCGGGCCGGTGAGCACGAGAGCCACCGCCAGCTGGTCACCCGCCTGTGGATCGGGCAGCGCATAGACCGCGGCCTGACTGATGGCCGGATGCCGGAGCAGGATCGCCTCGATCGGGGCGGCGGCCAGGTTCTCGCCGTCGACGCGGAGCCAATCGCTGGTCCGGCCCGCGTAGTAGATCCAACCGTCAGCGTCGGCGTAGGCCAGATCGCCGCTCCAGTACATCCCGTCGCGCATCCGCTCCGCGGTCGCCTCCGGGTCGTTGTAGTAGCCGGCGAACTGTCCCGTGCCGAGCGTGTTCACCAGCTCGCCGGTGCACTCCTCGAGATTGGTCACGCGTCCGGTCTCGTCGAAGACGGCGGGTGGGCACGGCTCGTGGGTCTCGGGGTGGAGGATCGCGACACCGTCGAGCCCTCGACCCAAGGCGCCCGGCGGTGTCCCGGGCACGCGCGTGACGACGACGGCGTTCTCGGTGGAGCCGAACCCATCCACGACGCGACAGCCGAAGCGCGCGCCGAACGCGTCGATGTCCCGAGCCCCCGCCTCGTTACCGAAGACCAAGCGCAGGGGGGTCGCGGCGTCGTCGGGCGCCGGAGGCGTTGCCAGCACATAGGCCAGTGGCTTGCCGACGTAGTTGGCGTAGGTGGCGCCGAAGTCGCGGACGTCGCGGAGGAATCCGCTCGCACTGAAGCCTGCGACCGCGAAGGCAGCGCCCAGGGTGACCGCCGGAGCCCAGCCCGCCATCACGGCGTTCGAGTGGAACATCGGCATCGAGATGTAGAAGACGTCGTCGGGAGTGAGGCCGAGGCGCTCGGTCAGGTACCTGCCCGGGTAGACGACCTTGTCATGCGTGATCCGGACGGCCTTGGGGTTGCCGCTGGTGCCCGAGGTGAAGATGAGCATGAAGAGCGCGTCTGGCGAGGTTTCGTGACGGTCTGCTGCCTGGTCAATCTCCGGGGCCGCGAGCGCGGCGAGCGCAACCTCGGGGGAGTCGATCACGAATTGGCAGTCCGCCTTGCGGATGTCGGCTTCCAGCGCCTCGCCGCGGCGGGTGCTGTTGAGCCCGACGAGCACGTGTCCGCCGAGGCCGGCGGCCGCGAGGTGCAACGCCATCGCGATGCCGTTGGGGAGCAGAACGCCGACGTGAGGCGGCAGCGCGCGGTCCAGGCGCGCCTCGAGGGAGCGTGCCAAGGCGGCAGCGGCGGACACGTACTGCCGCCACGTGAGGCTTCGGATCTGGTCGCCCTCACGCCACCGCACGGCGACGCGGTCGGACTCAGCCTGCGCGAGCAGCAGCTCGCGAACCGTGCTCACGCGTCCGCGAGCTCCCTACCGATGCTCAGCGCATGGCTCGTGGCGCCACCGATCACGAACTCGTTCACCTTCGCGTTGGCGAAGAACCGGTGCGCCTCGCCGTCGAGGTCGATGCCGACACCCCCGTGCACGTGCACGGTCGTGTGCGCGATGCGGTGACCGGCGTCGGCCGCCCAGATCGCCGTGGCCGCGACCTCCTGGGAGGAGGGCAGCCCCGCGCTGAGCCGCCACAGCGCCTGCTGGAGCGACATGCGCAGGCCGAGGTTGTCGATGTAGCCGTCGGCGAGGCGCTGGGACACGGCCTGGAAGGTTCCGATGGGGCGGTCGAACTGCTCGCGGGTGCGGGCATAGGCGGCCGTCAGCTTGATGGCGCCCTCGGTCACACCCAGCTGTACCGCGCACTGGAGCGCGGTGAGGCGCTGTCGCACCCAGCTCGGGGCGCCGGCATCCCCGAGGACGGGGGCGGCGGCCAACACGTCCGGCGCGATCCGGACGAGACCGAGGACCTCGCCGGTGCTCACCTGCTGGGGCTCGACCGTCACGTCGGTCGCCTGCACCAGGCGCACGTCCTCGTCGACCACCACGAACGCTGCGGCTCTGGTCGCTGCGGGCACGGCGATCCACGAGCCCTCCACGCGGTCGAGTGTCGCGGCGACGGTGAGGATCGAGGCTCCCGAGGCCGCGTCGGCGAGCAGCGATCGCGCGTCCGCGTCACCGAACTCGGCGATCGCGAGCGACGCGGCGACGTGCGAGGCGAGCGGAACCGCGCCGAGTGTGCGGCCCTGCTCGGTGAGCACCGCGCCGATCTCGAGGATGCCGAGACCGGCGCCGCCGAACTCCTCGCCGATGGCGAGTCCGAGCAGGCCGGCGTCACCGAGGGCGGCCCAGAGGGCCGCGTCGAACCGGTCGTCCTGCGCATCGATCCTGCGCAGGTTCTCGGGGCTGCCGTAGTCGCCGAAGATCTGCGCGGCGAGCGCTGCGGCGTCGTCCATCTCGGGCGTGCTGGAAAAGTCCATGTGAAGTCTCCTCAGACCTAGCGCTTGGCGGGCGGGAGCCCGAGGCCGACGTAGCCGATGATGTCCCGCTGGATCTCGTTGGTGCCGCCGCCGAAGGTCATCACCAGCGACGAGCGGTAGTAGCGCTCAAGGCGACCGCGCAGGACCTCGCCGGGGGATCCGGCGCGGACGACCGCGTCGGGACCGACGACCTCCATGAGCGTCCGGTAGATCTCGCAGGCCATCTCCGAGCCGTAGACCTTGGTGGACGACGCATCCGCGGGGGAGAGGTCCGTTGTGGCCGAGGCCAGCTTCCAGTTCAGCACGGTCAGCATGTCGACCTTGGCCTGGGCACGGCCGAGCAGCACCTGCACCCATTCCTGGTCGATGACGCGCCGACCATCGCGGAGCTTGGTCTCGCGGGCCCACTCGATGGTCTGCTTCAGCGAGTTCGCGGACGGCGCCGACGAGGTGAGGGCGACGCGCTCGTGATTGAGCTGGTTGGTCATCAGAGCCCAACCGCCGTTGAGCTCGCCCACCAGGTTGCCGACGGGAACACGGACGTCCTGGTAGTAGGTGGCGCTGGTGCCGACGCCCGCCAGGGTGTGGACCGGCGTGTAGGAGAAGCCCTCGGCGCTGGCGGGAACGAGGATCATCGAGAGGCCCTTGTGCCGCGGCAGGTCGGGATCGGTGCGGCACGCGAGCCAGATGTAGTCGGCGTACTGGATCAGCGACGTCCACATCTTCTGACCGTTGATGACCCACTCGTCGCCTTCCCGGACGGCCCGGGTCCGCAACGAGGCGAGGTCGGTTCCCGACCCCGGCTCGGAATAGCCGATCGAGAAGTGCATCTCGCCCTTGAGGATCTTCGGAAGGATCTCCTCCTTCTGAGCGTCCGTGCCGTAGCGCATGATCGTCGGGCCCACGGTGTTGAGCGTGAGGTACGGGATCGGCACACCGGCGATCGCAGCCTCGTCGGTGAAGATGAGCTGCTCCATCATCGAGCGGTTCTGACCGCCGTACTCCTCGGGCCAGCCGATCCCGAGCCAGCCGTCGGAGCCGATCTGCCGGATCACCGACTTGTAGACGTTGGTGTCGCCGAACTCGCCGCTGTCGGTCTTCCTACCGTCCGCGTCGAACTCGTTGGTCGCGACGGACAGTCCCGCGCGGATCTCCGGGGTCACCAGGTCGGTGAAGTATCCGCGGAGCTCCTTGCGGAGGGCCTCTTGTTCCTCGGTCAGGGCGATGCGCATGCACAAAACTATAACGTGTTCTAGTCTTGGAAGGACAAGACATCAGGGGCAGGCTGGTTCCTAGATCCGGCCCAGCCGCATTCAGGAGGCATTCATGACCACCGCCATCGACGCGAGCCGTGCGCTCGACCACGGCCTGGTTCCGACCCGCTTCGCTCGTGGCTGGCATTGCCTGGGGCTCGCGGACGGCTTCCGGGACGGCAAGCCCCACCGCATCGAGGCCTTCCAGAAGAAGCTCGTCGTGTGGTCGGACAGCCAGGGTCACCTGAATGTGCTCGACGGCTACTGCCGCCACATGGGTGGCGACCTCACCCAGGGCGAGGTGAAGGGCGACAACATCGCCTGCCCGTTCCACGACTGGCGCTGGGGCGGCGACGGTCGCTGCAAGGAGATCCCGTACACCCGCCGCGTGCCGATGCGCGCTCGGACCGAGCGCTTCGAGACCGCCGAGGTCAACGACCAGCTCTTCATCTGGCACGACCCGGAGGGATCGGCCGCCGACCTGGACCTGCTTCCGCCGCAGCTGCCCGACCTCGCCGAGCAGTACACCGACTGGTCCTGGCACACCAAGCAGATCAACGGATCGCACTGTCGCGAGCTCATCGACAACGTGGCCGACATGGCGCACTTCTACTACGTGCACTTCGCGTTCCCGACGAGCTTCCGCAACATCTTCGAGGGCCACACCGCCACGCAGTACATGTCCTCGACCGGCCGGCCCGACAAGGCCGAGGGCGGATACAGCGGCGAGGGATCGACGCTGCAATCGGTGGCGACCTACTACGGGCCGTCCTACATGATCAACTGGCTCACTGTGGGCTACAAGGGCTTCACCACTGAGGTCATCCTGGTCAACACCCACCTGCCCACGGGCCCCGACTCGTTCCTGCTGCAGTACGGCATCGTGGTCAAGAAGCCGGAGGGGCTGGACCAGAAGACGGTCGACTACATCGCCGAGCGCTACACCGAGTCCTTCGGTGAGGGCTTCCTGCAGGACGTGGCGATCTGGGAGAACAAGGCTCCGGTGCAGAACCCGCTGCTGTGCGAGGACGACGGCCCGGTCTACCAACTGCGGCGCTGGTACGAGCAGTTCTATGTCGACAAGGCCGACGTCAAGCCGGAGATGGTCGAGCGCTTCGAGTTCGAGGTCGACACCAGCAAGGCCAACGAGTACTGGCATGCCGAGGTGGCCGAGAACCTGCGCCTCAAGGCCGAGGCAGAAGCCGGCGCCGGGTCCTAGCAATGGCCCTCTTCTCGACGACCAGGCCCGAGACGGCGCAGGACCAGGAGCTCTACCTCGAGGGCCGGCTCCAGGAGATCGCCTGCCTGGATTGCCTGGCTCGAGTCCGCGTGAAGAAGAACAGCGAGCAGCACACCGCCGTCCAATGGACGAGCGAGGCGCTGTCGCACTGCCAGGAGTTCGCCAGACTTGCGGCGCAGCCCGGCGGGCGGCCGGTGTACGAATCGTGCAGCCGGCTGATGGCCTCCATCGACAAAGCGGTGGAAGAAGGCCAGTTGGACGTCGGCGCGATCGATGGCTACTGACACAGAAGGAATGGGATGGCTGACTCCTACGTGCTCGAGGTCGTCGACGTCATCCGCGAGACCGCGGATGCCAGCTCGATCGTCTTCGGCGTCCCCGACGACCTGAAGGAGACCTTCGCCTTCACGCCGGGTCAGTTCCTGACGCTCGCCGTGCCGTCGGACCAGACGGGGTTGGCGGCACGCTGCTACTCCATCTCCACGACCCCGCACTCCGGCAAGCTCCAAGTCACGGTGAAGCGGACCGTGGACGGGTACGCGTCGAACTGGATCAACGACAACCTGAACCCCGGCGACTCGATGCGGGTGCTGCCCCCCAGCGGCATCTTCACGCCGGCGGACATCGACGCCGACTTCATGCTCTTCGCCGCAGGATCGGGTGTCACCCCGATCCTGTCGATCGCGCGCACCGCACTGGAGAAGGGCACCGGGCGCGTCGTGATGCTCTATGCGAATCGCGACGAGAGCTCGGTGATCTTCGCCGAGCAGTTCCGCGAGCTCGCCTCCGAATACCCCGAGCGGTTCCAGATCGTCCACTGGCTGGAGACCGTCCAGGGGCTGCCCTCCGAAGCGCAGATCCGGGCCTTCGCCGCGAATTACCTCGACTACACCGCCTTCGTCTGCGGACCGGGTCCGTTCATGAAGCTCGTCACCGACGTGCTGAAGGGGCTTGAATTCCCACGCTCGCGCCGGCACCAGGAGAAGTTCGTCTCACTCGGCGGCAACCCGTTCGGCGACGTCGAGGAGGTCGCGGCCGCCCAGGCCACGATCGCGGAGGCCGACGACGACTCGTCCGATGAGCCGACGCCCCCGAAGTACGGTCCGGTCGCCGTCGAGGTCGAGTTGGACGGTCAGAGCTACTCCTTCGACGACTGGAGCGGCGAGGAGCCGCTGTTGGAGTTCCTCGAGAGCAAGGGGGTGGAGGCGCCGTTCTCCTGCCGGGAAGGACAGTGCAGCGCCTGTGCCTGCATGGTGCTCGAGGGAGAGGTCGTGCTCAAGCACAACGAGGTGCTCGACAAGGACGACCTCGCCGACGGCATCCGGTTGGCGTGCCAGGCGCTTCCGGCGAGCGAGAAGCTGCGGGTCACCTACAACGGCTGAGAGCCGCGGCGACGGCATACTGGGCCGGGTGACCACCGCCGGGACCTCTGCCCTCGAAGCCCTCGTGGCGGCGCTGCCCGCAGGGTCGGTGCTCACGGGCGCGCCCGAGATGGAGAAGTATCGCGAGGACTTCGCCCACGAGGGCTTCGCCGGCATGCCGCTCGCCGTGGTTCGACCGGCTGAGTCGGCGGAGGTCCAGGCCGCCGTCCGGTGGGCCGCCGAGCATCGGGTTCCGATCGTTCCTCGCGGGGCCGGGACGGGGCTATCGGGCGGATCCGCCGCCGTGGAGAACGGCATCACGATCAGCCTCGAGCGGATGCGTTCGATCGAGATCGACGTGGCGTGCCAGGTCGCGGTGGTCGAGCCCGGTGCGCTCAACATCGAGGTCAAGAAGGCGGCAGCGGCGCACGGACTCTGGTATCCGCCGGATCCCTCGTCGTTCGAGATCTGCTCGATCGGCGGCAACGTCGCCACCAACGCGGGCGGACTGTGCTGCGTCAAGTACGGCGTGACCGCGGACTACGTGCTCGGCCTCGAGGTCGTGCTGGCCGACGGCACCCTCGTCACCCTGGGGGGCAGCCGGATCAAGGACGTCGCGGGCCTGCCGCTCCTCAAGCTGTTCGTGGGAAGCGAGGGCACGCTGGGCGTCATCACCAAGGCGATCCTGCGCCTGATCCCCGTCCAGCGGGCGGGCAGCACCCTGGTCGCCCGGTTCGCGACCATGGAGGCAGCCTCGCGCGCGGTCGTAGCGATCCGCTCGACCACGCGACCGTCGATGCTGGAGCTGATGGACAACGTGAGCATCAACGCGGTGGAGGACTGGCGCAGCCACGGGCTCGATCGCACCTCCGGCGCCCTGCTCCTCGCACAGTCGGACGCTCCTGACGCGGCCTGCGTCACCGAGATCGAGTCGATGCGTCGCTGCTGTGAGGAATCGGGCGCCCAGGAGGTCTTCACCACGGCGGACGCCGCGGAGTCCGAGCTGTTCGTCAGTGCGCGCCGCAACACCTTTGTGGCCTTGGAGCAGCGCGGCCAGCTGCTCTTCGAGGACGTGGGCGTGCCGATCCCGCTCCTGCCCGACCTGATCGAGGGGGTGGCCGAGATCGCGGAGCGCAACGCGATCGAGATCGCCGTGGTCGCCCATGCCGGCGACGGCAACACCCACCCCGTGGTCGTCTATGAGCCCGCGACGGAGGGCCGTGCCCGTGCGGCCTTCGCGGAGATCATGGCGCTGGCGATCCGTCTCGGCGGCACGATCACGGGGGAGCACGGCGTCGGCCGGTCGAAGAGGCGCGCTCTTCCCGACCAGCTCGGCGCCGACGTGATGGCCCTGACCCGACGCATCAAGGACGCACTCGACCCCGACGGGATCCTCAATCCCGGCGCAATTCTGTGAAGGACGGCTCATGACCCTCGTCGCACGACACCTCTTCGGCCCCGGACCCACGAACCCGTACCCGGAAGCCACCGAGGGATTGGCTCGTCCCCTGCTGGGTCACCTCGATCCTGCCTTCCTCGCGATCATGGACGAGACCTGCGAGCGCCTCCGGACCCTGTGGGGCACCACCAATGCGCGGACGCTCCCGCTGTCCGCGACCGGCTCGGCCGGCATGGAGGCTGCTTTCGTCAACACGGTTCACCCGGGCGATGTCGTCGTGGTCGCCGTGAACGGCCTCTTCGGCCAGCGGATGTGCGACGTCGCCAGCCGCGCGGGTGCCGAGGTCGTCGCGGTCGAGCACGACTGGGGAACCCCGATCGACCCCGAGCGGGTGATCGCCGCCCATCCGTCGCCGGCCGTCGTGGCCGCCGTCTACGCCGAGACGTCGACCGGGGTGCGCTCGGACATCCAGGCGCTCGGCGAGGCGGTGCGGAAACACAGCGACGCACTGCTCCTGGTCGACGCGGTCACGGCCATCGGTGGCATCGAGCTGCGGGCCGACGACTGGGGGATCGACGTCGGGTACGCCGGAACGCAGAAGTGCCTCGGCGTCGCCCCCGGCCTGGCGCCGTTCACCATCAACGATCGTGCCTTCGCGCGACGCGTCGAGCGGCCGCAGTCGTGGTACCTCGACCTCGGGCTGCTCGGGGGCTACGTGGGGGAGGCCGGCGTCAAGCAGGGTGGCCGCACCTATCACCACACCGCGCCCACGGCGATGGTCAGCTCGCTGCATGCCGGCCTCGGGCGCGTGCTGGACGAGGGTCTGGAGAACGTCTGGGCGCGGCACGCGGCCGCCGGGCAGGCGCTCCAGGACGGCCTCGAGGCGATGGGTCTGGAGCTGTTCGCGCAGAAGGGCTCCCGCCTGCCCGACCTGACGACGGTGCGAGTGCCGGAGGGCGTCGACTCGGCCGCGGTGCGCAAGACCCTGCTGGAGCGCTACGACATCGAGATCGGCGCTGGCGCCGGCTCCTACGCCAGCAGCGTGTGGCGCATCGGCCTCATGGGGCCGAACGCCAGCCTCGCCTCGGTGACGCTCATCCTGGGCGCGCTGAGCGAGGTGCTGAACGGCTGACGCGCTACCAGATCACGCCGCGGTCGACCACCAGGTTCGCGCCGGTGATGGAGGCGGCGGCATCCGAGGCGAGGAACAGCAGCGACTCCGCGACGTCCGTTGGCGGCATGAAGCCGGGGATGACCGACTGGCTCTTGGCGATCAGGTCCCAATTGACGTCGGTGGGAAGGTTCTCGGCCGCGGACTGGATCAACGGGGTGTCGATGCCGCCCGGCGACACGCAGTTGACCCGCACGCCGCGGGTACCGAACTCCACCGCGAGGGCGCGCATGCCCAGCAGGAGCGCTGCCTTGCTCGCGCAGTATTCGGCGTTGTAGGGCTGGCCCATCACCGCGGAGATCGAGGCGACCGAGACGACGTTGCCCTTGCTCTCGGTCAGCGCGTCGGCGAAGCCCTGCGCCAGCAGCAGGGGTGCGAGCGCGTTGATGTCGAAGTGGCGCCGGAGCCCGGCGGCCGTGACCGCACCCAGAGCGGCGAACCGCTGGA
>JBQCJL010000023.1:0-4677 GCA_051952795.1 Marmoricola sp. | reverse complement strand
CGGTGCGCGTCAGCAGGTGATCGAACGCGAGCCGGTAGAGGCTCACCGGGTCGCCTCGAGCCGTGCCTCCTCCAGCAGCGCACTCCACTCCTGCAGTGACCGCACCCCGATGTCGCCGCCCCGCTGGGCCGCGATGCCCTGCACGGCCGCCGCCAGCCCTTGGACCGTGGTGATGCAGGGTGTCCCCGTGAGCACGGCGGCCGAGCGGATCTCATAGCCGTCGATGCGGGCTCCCGCCGCCGAGCCGTTCGGGGTGTTGACGATCAGATCGATCTCGCCGTCGAGGATCATCTGGACCGTCGTCTTCTCCCCCGCCGGTCCCTCGCCCTCGAAGTGCTTGCGCACGATGGTGGACGGGATCCCGTTGCGACGCAGAACCTCGGCCGTGCCCTGGGTCGCGAGGATCTCGAACCCGTAGTCGGCCAGCACCCGTGCCGGGAAGATCATCGTGCGCTTATCGCGGTTGGCGATCGAGATGAAGACCTTGCCGCCCATCGGCAGGGGGCCGTACGCGGCCGCCTGCGACTTGCTGAAGGCGGTACCGAAGTCGGCGTCGAAGCCCATCACCTCGCCGGTGGACTTCATCTCGGGGCCGAGCACGGTATCCACGAACTGGCCGTCCTTGGTGCGGAACCGGTTGAACGGCAGCACCGCCTCCTTGACCGCGATCGGCGAGTCCGCGGGCAGCGTGCCGCCGTCGCCGATCTCGGGCAGCAGCCCGGCCTTGCGCAGGTCGGCGATCGACTCGCCCATCATCACGCGCGCCGCGGCCTTGGCCATCGAGACTCCGGTGGCCTTGGAGACGAAGGGCACCGTGCGCGACGCACGCGGGTTGGCCTCGAGCACGTAGAGCACGTCGGCACCCAGTGCGAACTGGATGTTGATGAGGCCCCGCACGCCGACGCCGGCGGCGATCGCCTCGGTCGCCTCACGGATACGGGTGATCTCGGCAGCACCCAGGGTGATCGGAGGCAGCGCACAGGACGAGTCGCCCGAGTGCACGCCCGCCTCCTCGATGTGCTCCATCACGCCACCGAGGAAGAGCTCGGTGCCGTCGTAGAGCGCATCGACGTCGATCTCGACGGCGTCGTCGATGAACCGGTCCACCAGGACCGGCCGGTCGGGACTGATCTCCGTCGCGGTCTCGATATAGGTCTTGAGCTGGTCGTCGGAGTACACGATCTGCATGCCCCGGCCGCCGAGCACGTAGGAGGGCCGGACCAGCACCGGGTAGCCGATCTCCCGCGCGATGGCGTGCGCCTCGTCGAAGGTGACGGCGGTGCCGTGCTTCGGGGCGACGAGCCCCGCCCGGTCGAGCACCCGTCCGAACGCGCCACGCTCCTCGGCCAGGTCGATCGCCTGCGGGCTGGTCCCGACGATCGGCACCCCGGCATCCTGGAGCCCCTGCGCCAATCCCAGCGGGGTCTGTCCGCCGAGGGTCGCGATGACGCCCGCGATCGGGCCCGCCGCCTTCTCGGCGTCGTAGATCTCGAGGACGTCCTCGAGGGTCAGCGGCTCGAAGTACAGGCGATCGGAGGTGTCGTAGTCGGTCGAGACGGTCTCCGGGTTGCAGTTGACCATGATCGTCTCGTAGCCCGCGCGCGACAGCTCCAGCGAGGCATGGACGCACGAGTAGTCGAACTCGATGCCCTGTCCGATGCGGTTGGGCCCGGAGCCCAGGATCAGCACGGCCGGCTTGGTGCGCGAGGTGACCTCGGTCTCCTCGTCGTAGGAGCTGTAGTGGTAGGGCGTCTTCGCCGCGAACTCGGCGGCACAGGTGTCGACCGTCTTGTAGACAGGCCGCACCCCGGTCGTGTGCCGAGCCACCCGGACCTCGGCCTCCGTGAGGCCGCGGATGCCCGCGATCTGGGCATCCGACAGTCCATGCCTCTTGGCGAGGCGAAGTGAAGCCTCGGTGAGCTCCCCTTCGGCCACGGCCGATGCGACCTCGTCGATGAGGAACAGCTGGTCGACGAACCACGGATCGATCTTGGTGGACTCGAAGATCTCCACCGGAGTGGCGCCCGCGCGGATGGCCTGCATCACCTTCTGGATGCGGCCGTCGTGCGGGACCTTGATCTGCTCGAGAAGCTGGGACTTGTCGCCCGGGTCACCACTGAACGAGAACTGCGAACCAGCCTTCTCCATGGAGCGCAGCGCCTTGTTGAGCGCCTCGGTGAAGTTGCGACCGATCGCCATCGCCTCGCCCACCGACTTCATGTGCGTGGTCAGGGTCGGGTCGGCGGTGGGGAACTTCTCGAAGGCGAAGCGGGGCACCTTGACGACGACGTAGTCCAGCGTCGGCTCGAACGAGGCGGCGGTCTCCTCGGTGATGTCGTTGGCGATCTCGTCGAGGGTGTAGCCCACCGCCACCTTGGCCGCGATCTTGGCGATCGGGTAGCCGGTGGCCTTCGAGGCCAGCGCGCTCGACCGTGACACGCGGGGGTTCATCTCGATCACGATCACGCGGCCGTCGGCCGGGTTGACGGCGTACTGGATGTTGCAGCCACCGGTGTCGACGCCGACCTCGCGGATGATCCCGATCGCCAGGTCGCGCAGGTGCTGGTACTCGCGGTCGGTCAGCGTCATCGCGGGCGCCACCGTGATCGAGTCGCCGGTGTGGACGCCCATGGGATCGAAGTTCTCGATGGAGCAGATGATGACGACGTTGTCGTTGCGGTCGCGCATCACCTCCAGCTCGTACTCCTTCCAACCGAGGATCGACTCCTCGATGAGGACCTCGGTGGTCGGGCTGGCCGCGAGACCGGCCCCCGCCAGACGGCGCAGGTCAGCCTCGTCGTAGGCGATGCCCGATCCGGTGCCGCCCATGGTGAAGGAGGGCCGGATGACGACCGGGTAGACCCCGCCGAGCGTGTCCACGGCGGCCAGGACATCGTCCATCGAGTGGCAGATCACCGACCGCGCGACCTCGCCGCCGATCTTCTTGACGATCGCGTTGAAGAGCTCGCGGTTCTCGCCCCGATGGATCGCGTCGAAGGAGGCGCCGATCATCTCGACGTTGTACTTCTCCAGGACGCCGCGCTCGTGCATCGCGATGGCGGCGTTGAGGGCGGTCTGCCCACCGAGCGTCGGCAGGATCGCGTCCGGGCGCTCCTTGGCGATGACCTTCTCGACGAACTCCGGCGTGATCGGCTCGACGTAGGTGGCGTCCGCGAACTCGGGATCGGTCATGATCGTCGCCGGGTTGGAGTTGATCAGGATGACCCGCAGACCCTCGGCCTTGAGGACCCGGCACGCCTGGGTGCCGGAGTAGTCGAACTCGCAGGCCTGCCCGATGATGATCGGGCCGGAGCCGATGACCAGGACGGACTGGATGTCTTCGCGCTTGGGCATCAGGCGTTGGCCTCCATGGCTGCGTCACTCATAAGCGTGCAGAAGCGATCGAACAGGTAGGCCGCATCGTGCGGGCCGGCGGCCGCCTCCGGGTGGTACTGGACGGAGAACGCCTTGAGCTGCCCGTCGCGATGCAGCTCGAGCCCCTCGACGCAGTTGTCGTTCAGGTTCACGTGCGACACCGTCGCCGTGCCGAAGTCGGTCTCTACTGGCTGATCGATCTGCGCATCCACGGCGAACCCATGGTTGTGCGCGGTGACCTCGACCTTGCCGGTGGTGCGGTCCATCACCGGCTGGTTGATGCCTCGGTGGCCGTACTTGAGCTTGTAGGTCCCAAAGCCCAGCGCGCGACCGAAGAGCTGGTTGCCGAAGCAGATGCCGAAGTACGGGATCCCCTCGCCGAGCGCGGCTTGGAGCAGCTCCACCTGGGCGGTGGTGGCCGCGGGGTCGCCGGGTCCGTTGGAGAAGAACAGGCCGTCGGGATCGATCGCCTTGATCTCGTCGATCGACGCGTCGGCCGGTACCACGTGCACCTCGATCCCCCGCTGGCTCATCATCCGGGGCGTGTTCGCCTTGATGCCGAGGTCGAGCGCAGCGACCGTGAACTTCTTCTCGCCGACTGCCGGGACCACGTAGGTCTCCCGCGTGGAGACCGCGTCGGAGAGGTTCGCGCCTGCCATCTCCGCGGAGTCCTTGACCCGCTGCAGCAGCGCCTCGGGATCGGTCTCGACCGAGGAGATCCCGACCCGCATGGCACCGCGCTCGCGCAGGTGGCGGGTGAGGGCCCGCGTGTCGATCCCGCTGATCCCCACCACGCCCTGGTCGCGCAGCGCGTCGTCGAGCGAGCGCTCGGAGCGCCAGTTCGACGGAACCCGAGCAGGATCACGTACGACGTAGCCCGACACCCAGATGCGCGAGGACTCGGGGTCCTCGTCGTTCATGCCGGTGTTGCCGACGTGCGGGCCGGTCATCACCACGACCTGGCGGTGATACGAGGGATCGGTGAGCGTCTCCTGGTAGCCGCTCATGCCGGTCGAGAAGACGGCTTCGCCGAAGGTCTCGCCCTCGGCTCCATACGATTCGCCGCGAAAGACGCGACCGTCCTCGAGGACGAGTAGTGCGGGGAGCATGCTGCGCCTACGGGAGGGCACCCGGGCCTCCTTCTCCGCCTCACAGGACGGTGCTTAAAGGATGTTCGGTTCGGCGGTGAGTTTATCCCACAGCCGAAGCGACCAGCGCGCCGTCGTGGACGGTCTGCTGGCCACGGAGGAAGGTGGCGTGGACGGAGCCGACGAGGTCCCGTCCGTGCCAGGGGTTGTTGCG
>JBQCJL010000022.1:0-7059 GCA_051952795.1 Marmoricola sp. | reverse complement strand
TCATCCCGTGGACCGCGGTCAACCTGGTGGACTACTACTTCATCCGCAAGGGCCACTACGCGATCGCCGAGATCTTCAAGCCGAACGGCATCTACGGTCGCTGGGGCTGGCGCGGCATCACGGCC
Organism: Marmoricola sp.; assembly: GCA_051952795.1. Classification (GTDB taxonomy): domain Bacteria; phylum Actinomycetota; class Actinomycetes; order Propionibacteriales; family Nocardioidaceae; genus Marmoricola. Next base: position 6,934 of record JBQCJL010000022.1, on the reverse strand, counting down.
TACCTGGTCGGATTCCTCGTGATGATGCCGTTCTTCTCGGTGAGCGGCCTGTTCGTGGGTTGGGTGGCGCACGCGATGGACGGCGCCGACCTCTCCTTCTTCGTCGGTCTCACCGTCGCCGGGGTGCTCTACTGGGCGCTGTGCCGCAACCTCGACGTCGAGGCCGAGGAGCGGGTCGCGCGAGCAGAGCAGCGCGAGCTGGAGGCGGCTGCCTCAGCCCACGACCTGCCCTAGCGGTGCTCGGCGCTCAGTGACCAGCCGCCGCGGCGGCGGATTCCCCGAACCCCGCATGCTTCGGCGTCTCGTAGAACATCACGGCGATCAGGCCCACGATGTAGACGAGCGTCGGCAGCAGGAAGCCGTCGCGCATCGCGTGGGCGAAGGGATCCATCGCGACGGCGGGCAGCTTGCCTCCGACTGACCCGCTGGAGTGACCCGGCAGGTAGTGCGCGATGCGGGCGTCCAGCAGCACGGCGATGGCGGCCGATCCGATGACCGACCCGACCTGACGAGTGGCGTTGTAGACGCCGGCCCCCGCGTCTGCCAGATGCATCGGCTGGTTGCGGGTGGCGGTGGCCGCGGTCGGCGCCCAGATGAACGCGTTGCCCGTCCCGAGGATGACCTGACCGACGGCGATCTTCCAGACCGGAGCGCCCGGGGTCAGTTCGTGCCAGATGGCCAGCGACCCGACCAGGCTGAGCGCGAAGCCGACGCCCATGATCGCCCGTGGGTGGATCCGGTCGGTCAGCTTGCCGACGGGTGCGGCCAGCAGGAACGACATGATCGCCATCGGGAACAGCAGCAGGGCAGCCTGGGTCGGGCTGTCGCCGCGGACGGCCTGCGCGTAGAGCATCAGCGGGAAGCCGAACGATGCGGCGACCGACCCCATCACCGTGATGGCGATAGTGGAGACCGAGAAGTTGCGGTCCTTGAAGAGGAAGAGCGGAACCAGCGGCTCCTGCTTGTTCTTGGCCTGCCAGACCACGAAGGCGACCAGCAGCGCGAGGCCGCCGACGATCATCCCGATGATCCAGGCCGCCCAGGACTCCTGGTGACCCTGCTGGATCCCGTAGGCGAGCAGGAAGAGGCCGACGCCGGACAGGGCGACGCCCAGCCAGTCGAACTTGTGCGGGTTCGTCGAGAGCGATGGCACCCGGCGCTGAGCGAGCAGCAGGCCCAGGATCCCGACCGGCACGTTGATGATGAAGATCCACTCCCAGCCGAACGCGTCGGTCAGGACGCCACCGAGCACCGGACCGACGACCATCGCGACGCCGGCGGTAGCGCCCCAGACCGCCATCGCCTTGCCGCGGTCCATCGGCGGGAACACCCGCGTGATGATCGCCATGGTCTGCGGCGTCATGATCGACGCGCCGAGGCCCTGGACCACGCGGGCGATGATCAGCCATTCGATGGAGCTCGTGAGGCCGCACCACAGCGAGGCGGCGGTGAAGAGCGCGAGGCCGATCATGTAGAGGCGCTTGGAGCCGAAGCGGTCCCCGAGCCGGCCCGTGATGAGGATCGGCACCGCGTAGGCGAGCATGTAGGCGCTGGACACCCAGATCACCGAGTTGACGCTCGCGTTGAGCTTCTCGGAGATCGTCGGGGTGGCGACCATGACGATCGTCAGGTCGATCATGATCATGAAGAACCCGATGACGAGCGTGAAGAGCGCCGCCCACGGGTTGATCTCCTCCGGCGGCGTGATCACGCCGGCTGGGGTCTGTGTCTGGGTCACGCCTCAACTCAACACCGAAGGACCGACAATTACTTCCATGAATCCCCAAGATCTTTTGGCTGGCCCCCCGCCGACGCTGCTTCCGCACGACCCGGCGGCCGATGAACTGGCCGACGGCAACGACCCCCACGACGTGGTGCGACGCCATCCGGAGTCCCCGTTCGCCTGGGCGACCCTCGCCGAGCTCACGCTCGCGGCGGGCACGGATGACGTCGTCGCCTACGCCTTCGCGCGCGTCGGCTACCACCGCAGCCTCGACCTCCTCCGCCGCAACGGCTGGAAGGGCCACGGGCCGGTTCCGTGGAGCCACGAGCCGAACCGGGGCTTCCTGCGGGCGCTCGAGGCGCTGCGCCAGGCGGCGGGCCGGATCGGCGAGGAGGGCGAGGAGAAGCGCTGCGCCGAGTTCCTCGCCGACTGCGGAGGCCTGGGCTGAGCGCAGCCCGGCTGGTAACCTTTGGCCGCAAGAGGCCCGCGCTGTTGCGTCGGGCCTTCGGTATTGGTGGGCGTTAGGAACTGAACATGCCGGCGATCGTGGTGCTTGGCGCCCAATGGGGCGACGAAGGCAAGGGCAAGGCCACCGACCTCCTCGCCACCACCGACCCCATCGACTACGTGGTCCGCACCAGCGGCGGTCACAACGCGGGTCACACGATCGTGGTGAACGGTGAGAAGTTCGCGACGCACCTGCTGCCCAGCGGCATCCTCACCCCCGGCGCCACCAGCGTCATCGGCAACGGCGTCGTGGTCTCCCCGCAGGCACTGTTCGAGGAGCTGGCCGAGTTCGAGTCCCGCAACGTGGAGCTCGGTCGCCTGGTGATCAGCGCCAACGCCCACGTCATCGCGAGCTACCACAGCGTCATCGACAAGGTCTCCGAGCGCTTCCTCGGCAAGAACCAGATCGGCACCACCGGGCGCGGCATCGGGCCGGCCTATGCGGACAAGGTCAACCGTGTCGGCGTTCGGGTCTCCGACCTGTTCGACGAGGAGCTGCTGCGCACCAAGGTCGAGGCCGCCCTCGATCTGCGCAACCACCTGCTCACCAAGGTCTACAACCGCCGCGCGATCGAGGTCGACGCGGTGGTCGAGGAGCTACTGGCCTACACCGACCGCCTGCGCCCGATGGTCGCCGATACCTCGCTGCTGCTGAACCGGGCCCTCGACGAGGGCAAGACCGTGCTCTTCGAGGGTGCTCAGGCGACCATGCTCGACGTCGACCACGGCACCTACCCGTTCGTGACCTCCAGCAGTCCGATCGCGGGCGGCGTCTGCACCGGCGCGGGCATCGGGCCCACCCGCATCGACCGGGTCATCGGTGTCATCAAGGCGTACACCACGCGCGTCGGCTCCGGCCCCTTCCCCACCGAGCTGTTCGACGAGGACGGCGAGGCGCTCCAGCGCATCGGCGGTGAGATCGGGGTCTCCACGGGGCGCAAGCGCCGCTGCGGTTGGTATGACGCCGTCATCGCGCGCTACTCGGCGCGGATCAACGGCCTCACCGAGTTCTTCCTGACCAAGCTCGACGTCCTCGACAGCTGGGATCGGATCCCGGTCTGCGTGGCGTATGAGATCGATGGCGTGCGGCACGACGAGATGCCGATGACCCAGTCGGAGTTCCTGCGGGCGAAGCCGATCTACGAGTACTTCGACGGCTGGCGGGAGGACATCTCCGGCTGCCGCAGCTTCGACGACCTCCCCAAGAACGCGCAGGTCTACGTGAAGGCCCTCGAGGAGATCTCGGGCGCTCCCTTCTGGGGCGTGGGGGTCGGACCGGGTCGCGAGCAGACGGTCGTAGTCAGCGCGTAGGGATAGGACTAGCGTCGGCCCCATGCTGGACGCAGTCGAGGCCCTCGACCGGATCAACGCGGTCTTCGGGCGACACCTCCGAACACGGGCGCTCCACGCCAAGGGAGCGTTCTACGACGGCAACTTCACCGCGACCCCCGAGGCCGCTGAGCGGTCCGTGGCTGGCCACCTCCAGGGCTCGTCGGTCCCGATCCTGGTGCGCTGGTCCAACGGTGCCGGCAACCCCAAGCTGCCCGACAAGGCTCCGGACGTCCGCGGGATGGCGGTCTCGTTCAAGCTGCCCGATGGGACCTCGACCGACCTCCTGGGCCAGACGGCTCCGCGCTTTCCGGTGCGCACGCCCGAGCATTTCCTGGAGCTGGTGGAGGCCTCGCAGAAACCGGTGAACCTGCCGTTGTTCCTCCTCAAGCACCGGGGCGCCGCCGGTGCGCTCCTGACCAACATCAAAGCCAAGGCGCTGGTGCCGCCGACCTCGTATGCGGCCGCGACCTACTACCCGATCCACGCCTACGGCTGGATCGCGCCCGACGGCACCCGGCGCTGGGTGCGCACGGTGATCAAGCCGGTCGGCTTCGAGCCGCTGTCCCAGAAGTTCTCCGGTCCCGACGCCCTGCGTGACGAGATCGCCGCGCGGCTCGCCCGCGGACCGGTGACGTTCGAGCTCCGGGCGACCGTGGCAGGGCCCGGCGATGACCCCCACGACCCGATGTCGGTCTGGAAGGGCGCTGAGGAGTTCAGTGCCGGCGCCCTCGTGATCACCGGGGTGGCCCCGGACCCCGAGGCCGACGGCAGCCTCAAGGTCTTCGATCCGACCCGGATCGTCGACGGCATCGAGCTCTCGGACGACCCGATCCTCCGCTACCGCCCCCTCGCGTACTCGGAGTCTGCGAACCGGCGCGCGTGAGCGCGGGGTCACCCGTCACAACTCAGGACATTTCGGCTCTGGCGGCTATATCCGCCTCCGCTGCCGTCATGTCCTGAGTTATGGAGGCGCCACCGTTCCTGTTCGCCGCGCGAGCCCTCCCGACGGTCGCCGATAGGCTTGCGGCCCGTGATCACCCTCGTCATCGGTACCGGCGGTCGCGAGCATGCGCTCGCGGCTGCACTCGCTCGCGACCCCGAGGTCACCGAGGTGCACGCCGCTCCGGGCAACCCGGGCATCGCGCAGGTCGCGACGCTGCACGACGTCGACCCGCTCGACCCGGCGGCCGTCGCCGACCTGGCTGAGCGCCTGAATGCCGACTTGGTGGTCGTCGGGCCCGAGGCGCCGCTCGTCGCCGGCGTTGCGGACGCCGTGCGTGACCGGGGCATCAGCTGCTTCGGTCCCTCCGCCGAGGCCGCGCAGCTCGAGGGGTCCAAGGCCTTCGCCAAGGACGTGATGGCCGGTGCCGAGGTGCCGACCGCCATGGCGCACGTCTGCACCACCGCCGAGGAGGCCGCTGCCGCGTTGGACGCCTTCGGTGCGCCCTACGTCGTCAAGGACGACGGCCTCGCCGCGGGCAAGGGCGTCGTGGTCACCAGCGACCGGGACGAGGCCCTGGCCCACGCGGTGGCCTGCGACCAGGTGGTCATCGAGGAGTACCTCGACGGCCCGGAGGTCTCGCTCTTCGCGATCACCGACGGGGTCACCGTCTACCCCCTACAGCCGGCCCAGGACTTCAAGCGCATCTTCGACAACGACGAGGGTCCCAACACCGGCGGCATGGGCGCCTACACGCCGCTGCCCTGGGCGCCGGAGGGCTTGGTCGACGAGGTGCTCGAGCGGGTGCTGCAGCCGACGGTCGACGAGATGGCCCGCCGGGGGACGCCCTTCTCCGGGCTCCTGTACGCCGGGCTCGCACTCACCAAGCGCGGGGTTCGCGTCATCGAGTTCAACGCCCGCTTCGGTGACCCCGAGACCCAGCCGCTGATGGCGCTGCTCGACTCCCCGCTCGGGGTTCTGCTCAAGGCAGCCGCCGACGGTCGCCTCGACGAGGCCGCCCCGCCGCGCTGGAAGCAGGGCGCCGCGGTCGCCGTGGTGATGGCGTCCCGTGGCTACCCCGAGTCCTCGTCCCAGGGCGATGTGATCACCGGCATCGACGCTGCTGAGGCAACCGGTGCGCAGGTCATCCATGCCGGGACGGCGCTCCAGGACGGCTCGCTGGTCACGGCCGGCGGCCGGGTGCTCGCCGTCGTCGGTCTCGGCTCCGACATCGCCGACGCTCGGACAGCCGCCTACGCGGGCGTCGCCGAGATCTCGTTCGACGGCGCCCAGTACCGAAGCGACATCGCCGCCGGTCAGTAGACCGACGGCGATGCGATGAGGACTAGGCGGACGGTCAGCCCAGCGCCTTCGTGGGGTCATGAACGATGACGGTGCTCCCGATCCGGTCGGGGATGGTCCGGTTCTGATCGTCCGTGAGGAACAGGACGAACGAGATCAGGCCCGTGATGAAGCCGAGGATTCCCTGCGCGAGGCCACCGACGACGTCACGTAGCGCCATCGTGCCCCAGCCGGCGACCTTTCCCTCGGCCGGCTTCCAGGCGCGCATCCCGAGCACCTGCAGCGCGGGGCTGGTGCCTTTGCCCCAGACCACGAGTCCCCAGATCAGGTAGCCGATGCCGAGGGTGACGATCGCCAGCAGGATCGAGAGGAAGTAGGCGCCGACGCGGCGTCCGCGCGACGCCAGCACCACGCCGGGCGGCAGGGCGAGACCGGTTCCATAAGCGGCGGGGATCGGGGGTGCGTAGGGCGTTCCGGTGGGCGGCGGCAGGGGCGCTCTGAACTGCGGCTCCTCCGCGGGCGTCTGCTGGTCGGACATGGTTTCCCCTTGGGTGGGTAGGGCAGCGGAACCACGAGCGTAGCGAGTGTCGAGCCGGATCGTCCGAATGCGAGACAATGGCTCCCGTGACCGTCCCCAACGTCCTCGCCACCCGCTACGCCGGAGCCGATCTCGCCGAGATCTGGTCGCCCGAGCACAAGATCGTGCTGGAGCGTCAGCTGTGGATCGCCGTGCTCAAGGCCCAGCGTGACCTCGGCATCGAGGTGCCGGACGGCGTGATCGAGGCCTACGAGGCCGTCATCGACCAGGTCGACCTGGGCAGCATCGCCGCTCGCGAGCGCGTGACCCGGCATGACGTGAAGGCGCGCATCGAGGAGTTCAGCGCGCTGGCCGGTCACGAGCACATCCACAAGGGCATGACCTCGCGCGATCTGACCGAGAACGTCGAGCAGCTGCAGATCCTCGCCTCCCTCAAGGTCGTGCTGCAGCTCATGCTGGCGAAGCTGGACCGCCTGGCGCGCCTCGCCGGCGAGCACCAGGCGCTGGTCATGGCCGGTCGCTCGCACAACGTCGCGGCGCAGGCGACGACGCTGGGCAAGCGCTTCGCGACCATCGCCGACGAGATGCTGGT
>JBQCJL010000021.1:0-5258 GCA_051952795.1 Marmoricola sp. | reverse complement strand
GTGATCGACGCTCACCGACTCGAACGGCTGATCGACATGGTGTGGACGCTCACGGCGCCCGAGGTCTACGACCGGCTCGTCGGTCGTTGCGGCTGGGCCACCACCGACTACGAGGAGTGGCTCGCCGGCCAGCTGACGACCGCGCTCGCCGGCTGAGCCCATGACGAAGCCGCGGACCGCAGGGTTCACCCAGGTGGGCTACCCCGCGGCCCGCGGCGTCGTCACGGCGTCGGTGATCCGACTCGAGCCGACCGCTGTCTAGAAGAGGTCGGCCTCCATGACCTTGACCCAGGCGGCCACGAAGTCGCGAACGAACTTCTCGGCCGCGTCGTCGGCGCCGTAGACCTCCGCCTGCGCGCGGAGCTCCGAGTTCGACGCGAAGACCAGGTCGGCGCGGGTTCCGGTGAACGATCGGCCGTCGGCGGTCTTCGCCTTGAAGACCTCCTGCGATTCGTCGGTCGCCGTCCAGACCGTACCGAGGTCCAGCAGGTTGACGAAGAAGTCGTTGCTGAGCACGCCCACGCGATCGGTGAGCACGCCGCGCTGCGACCCGTCGTAGTTGGCCCCGAGAACCCGCAGGCCGCCGACGAGCACGGTCAGCTCGGGTGCGGTCAGGTTCAGCAGGCTCGCCCTGTCGATGAGCAGGTGCTCGGCGGGAAGCCGGTTGCCCTGGCCCAGGTAGTTGCGGACGCCGTCGGCCGTCGGCTCGAGGTACCCGCACGACTCGACGTCGGTCTGCTCCTGCGAGGCGTCGCCGCGGCCACCGGTGAAGGGGACCTCGATCGAGACACCGGCAGCCTCGGCCGCCTTCTCGATCGCCGCCGAGCCGGCGAGCACGATCAGGTCCGCCACCGAGAGCGTGCCCAGCTGCGCCTGGATCTCCTCGAGCTTGCGCAGCGCCGGGATCACAGCGGCGTTGACGTCCCAGCCGACCTGCGGCTCGAGTCGAATGCGCGCACCGTTGGCGCCGCCGCGCTTGTCGCTGCCGCGGAACGTCGAGGCCGAGGCCCAGGCGAGTCCGACCAGCTCCGAGATCGACAGCCCCGCATCCAGCACCGCAGCCTTGGCCGCGGCGATCTCCTCGGCCGAGGGAACGGTGCCGGCCGGGACCGGGTCCTGCCAGAGCAGCTCCTCGCTCGGAACCTCGGGACCGAGGTAGCGGGCGATCGGGCCCATGTCGCGGTGGGTCAGCTTGAACCAGGCGCGGGCGAAGGCGTCCGCGAACTGGTCGGGGTTGTCGAGGAAGCGCTTGGAGATCTCGCCGTAGATCGGGTCGAAGCGCAGCGCGAGGTCGGTGGTGAGCATGCGGGGCTCCCGCTTGCCCTCACCGAACGCCTCGGGAACCATGTCCGATCCGGCACCGCCCTTGGGCCGCCACTGGTGCGCCCCCGCGGGGGACTCCATGAGCTCCCACTCGTAGCCGAACAGGATGTGGAAGTACTCGTTGTCCCAGCGGGTGGGGTGGTAGGTCCACGTGACCTCGAGACCCGAGGTGATCGCGTCGATGCCCACGCCGCTGCCGAACTCGCTCTTCCAGCCCAGGCCCTGCTCCTCGATCGAGGCGCCCTCGGGCTCCATGCCGACCGCGTCGGCCGAGCCGGCGCCGTGGGTCTTGCCGAAGGTGTGCCCACCGGCGATGAGCGCGACGGTCTCCTCGTCGTTCATCGCCATCCGACCGAAGGTCTCGCGGATGTCGATGGCGGAGGCCAGCGGGTCCGGGTTGGCGTTCGGACCCTCGGGGTTCACGTAGATGAGACCCATCTGGACCGCGCCGAGCGGGCTCTCCAGGTCACGGTCGCCGGAGTAGCGCTCGTCGCCCAGCCACTCGGTCTCGGGACCCCAGTAGACGTCCTCCGCCTCGTAGACGTCCGCGCGGCCGCCCCCGAAGCCGAAGGTGGTGAAACCCATGTCCTCGAGCGCGACGTTGCCGGCGAGCACGAGGAGGTCGGCCCAGGAGAGCTTCTCGCCGTACTTGCGCTTGATCGGCCACAGCAGGCGGCGGGCCTTGTCGAGGTTGGCGTTGTCGGGCCAGGAGTTGAGCGGCGCGAAGCGCTGCTGCCCGGTGCCGGCGCCGCCACGACCGTCGGTGACCCGGTACGTGCCCGCGGCGTGCCAGGCCATCCGGACCATCAGCGGTCCGTAGTGACCGAAGTCGGCGGGCCACCAGTCCTTGGAATCGGTGAGCACCGCGGCGATGTCACGCTTCACGGCAGGCAGGTCGAGGGAGTTGAAGGCGGCCGCGTAGTCGAAGTCGGCGCCCTGGGGGTTGCCGGCCGGGTTGTTCCGCGAGAGCAGCTTCACGTTGAGCTTGTTCGGCCACCACTCCTGGTTGGCGGTGCCGTAGGTCGGGCTCGGAAGCTTGCCGTGGGCAACCGGGCATCCGTCTGCACGGGACTCGGACATCTCGCCGACGATGGCGTCTGGGCTGTCAGACATGAACATCCTTCTTCTCGGGGTTGGGTGAGGTTTGCGAACAGGTGGGGCACAGGCCCCAATAGATGACCTCGGCCTCGTCGATCGAGAAGCCGTGGCTCTCCGAGGCGGTCATGCAGGGTGCGTGGCCGACGGCGCAGTCGACATCGCCGATCGCCCCGCAGGTGCGGCAGACGACGTGGTGGTGGTTGTCCCCGACGCGGGTCTCGTAGCGGGCGACGTGGCCATGCGGCTGGATGCGACGGACCAGGCCCGCCGAGGTGAGCACCTTGAGGACGTCGTAGACGGCCTGATGCGAGACCTCGGCGACCTCGGCGCGCGCCGCCTCGATGATGGTGTCGGTATCGGCGTGGGGATGCGCCTCCACCGCGGCGAGCACCGCCAGGCGCGGCTGCGTGATGCGCAGGTCGACGTCGCGCAGCTGCTCGGCGAAGTCGGACGGCATGGTTCCGAACCTAGGACCTTTTCTTGAATGATTCAAGAAAAATCGCGGTGAATTTTCTCCGTCAGCGCACCTGCAGGGTCACGGCGAAGATGAGGAGGATGATCGCGACCAGCAGCACCGCTCCCAGCAGGGCGATGACCACCTCGCGACCCTCGTCGTTGCGTTCCGGTGTCACGACCGCCTACTCCTCCGCCGCCGACTTGAGCTCCTCCTGGAGCTCGCTCTTGCTCATGCCCGAGGTGCCGCTGATGTCCGCGTTGGCGGCCTGCCGCTGGAGCTCCTCCTTGGTGATGTCCTCGGGCATGTCGCCGAGGTGCTCCTTGCGAGCTTCCAGGAATGCCGTGCCGAGCTGCTCGAGTCGGTCCTCGGAGAGGTTGTCGCGCATGCCCGGCAGGACGCTGCTCTCCTCCTCGCCGACGTGGTGGGTGACGGCCTCGATCAGCTCGTCGAGCTTGGTAGCGAAGGCGGGCGAGGTCGGATCGGTCGCGGCGACGGCGGCAGCGAGCTGGTCGGCCTCGAGGTGCTCCTTCTGGCTGTGCTCGACGTCGTCGGCGATGCCGGCCTCGGAGGCCGCGGGGTAGACCTCGGACTCCTCGGCACGACTGTGCGCGGTGAGCAGCGTCAGCATGACCGGGACCAGGGCGGGACGCTTGTCGGGCTGCGACTTCAGCTCTTCGAACAGACGCTCCAGCTCGCGGTGGTCGCTCAGGATCAGGTCGACGACGTTGTTGTCCATCAAGGTCAGCCTCTCGTGCACGTCAGCGCAGGCCCCATGCCTGCTCTCTCCCTGTACCCGGAGCCGCGTGCGTCAGTCGTGGCGAGCCCGCGCGCTGTCAGGTTCTTCTCATGAACGCGGGGCAGCCTGAGTACATGTCCCTGGCGAGCGAGTTCACGGCCCGCGGCATCGCGATCGTGTCGGCCGTGCTCGAGGACCCGGAGGCGAGCGACCCGGAGGCGGCCCTCGCCGTCATCGACAGCCCCGCCCCGGATGGCGGGGAGCCGCTGCTCGCGTCCGTCATCGGGCTCGTGAACGTCTGCATCGGCCTGCTGGACCGCATCGAACTGCTGTCGGGGTCGACCGCCGAGGAGACACTTCGCGACCTGCAGGCGGGCACCGACTAGCGAGTGCGGGGCGTCGCTCGGGCAACGACTGACACTCCCGTCAGCCTCACGCGGCCGCCTGCCAGATGCAGAAGGCGAGCACCGCTCCCCCCATGGTCCGGCGGAAGGGACTCGCTCCGCGCAGCACCTCGTCGGCTGCCCAGGCGCAGAGCGCACCCCGGGTCATCCAACCGAGCGTCTCCGACCGGGACGGCGCCAGCAGACCGGCCGCACTGAGGCCGACGACCGTGAGGATCGGCGGGTTCGGCCACTGCGCGATCTTGAGGTTTCCCGACTCATCCCGGAAGAAGCGCGATGCATTCATGCCTTCTGGATGCCCGCAGCCCGCGTTTTCTACGCGGTTTGTGCCGCGTGCCACAGTGGGCGTCACCGGGGCATGACCCGGATTCGCTACGGGTAAGGAGACGCGGTGGAGATCTGGCCAGGAGCGCCGTATCCGTTGGGAGCGACCTTCGACGGCCGAGGAACCAACGTCGCGCTGTTCAGTGGGGTAGCCGAGGGAGTGGAGGTCTGCCTCCTCGAAGCGGACGGCAGCGAGGAGCGCGTCCCGCTCGTCGAGGCCGACGCCTACGTGTGGCACGGATATCTGCCGACGGTGCAGCCGGGCCAGCGCTATGGCTTCCGCGTCCACGGGCCGTGGAATCCGGAGCAGGGCTTGCGATGCAACCCCAACAAGCTCCTCCTGGATCCGTACGCCAAGGCCACGACCGGCGAGGTCGACTGGGATCCGTCGCTGTTCGACTACGACCTGGGAAACCCGGATGCGCGCAACGACGGAGACTCGGCGCGGCACATGATGCACGGCGTCGTCACCAACCCCTACTTCGACTGGGAGGGCGATAGCCGGCCGTCCTACGCCTACCACGAGTCGGTCATCTACGAAGCCCACGTGAAGGGCCTGACGCAGCTCCACCCGGAGGTGCCGCCCGAACAACGCGGTACCTATGCAGGGTTGGCCCACCCCGCGGTCATCGATCACCTGATTCGACTCGGAGTCACCGCCGTCGAGCTGATGCCGGTGCACCAGTTCATCCACGACGGCGTCCTGCTCGACCGCGGTCTGCGCAACTACTGGGGCTACAACACGATCGGCTTCTTCGCACCGCATGCGGGCTACGCGACGAAGTCACCGGACGCGCCGCCGGGCCATCAGGTCCAGGAGTTCAAGCAGATGGTGAAGACGCTCCATGCGGCGGGCATCGAGGTGATCCTCGACGTGGTCTACAACCACACCGCCGAAGGGAACCACCTCGGGCCG
>JBQCJL010000020.1:0-2197 GCA_051952795.1 Marmoricola sp. | reverse complement strand
GATGCCAGCGTCGTGCCTCGGGCGATCGCCGCGAAGGCCTCGGCGGCGGCGAGTTCCTCACGCGGAGCGTCCAGCACGACCGGAGCGACGTCGAGAAGGACGTCCTTGAGCGCCTCGGCGAGCTCCGCCACCGGCAGACCGTGGGCACCTACCTCGAGCCAGATCGAGGTGACGCCGTTCTCCAGGTCGGCCAGGATCGCGCCGCGCGCGGAAGCACCGCCGGTCTCCGCGTAGGGGGCGCGAACGTCCCAGGCACCGGCGCGGGTCGGCCGACCGGTCGTGACCAGGTCGGCGAGCAGCTCGGGCGTCCCGAGCGGGCTGATCTCGATGCCGTCGAGCGTCCGGCGGGCGAGCTTCTCCCAGACCAGAGCGTCGGGCTGATCCTCGGCGATCCGGCCGCTCTTGCGGAGAACCGCGGCGGCCGACTTCTCCCAATCGGACTGAGAGGCCTCAGCGCCGGTCTGGAGGGCAAGTGAATCCATGGTTTGCAGAATAGGGATGGTCGCGCCCCTCGGGCCAACTACCGGTGCGTAACGAGACGCCGATCACGGTCTCAGCCGCCACGTGAGTCCCGCACTTCCGGCCACCACCCGTTGCGCGCGTCGTCGCCATCCGTTCACCCGACCGGGTCAGCCTGGACCCATGAGGATCGCCGTCGCAACCGAGTCGTTCGCGCCCCGAGCCGACGATACCGCCGACGCCGCTCGACACCTGGTCGACGAGCTCCTCGCCGCCGGCCACGAGCTCATGATCATGACGACCGGAACGGGCACCGGGAGCTATCGCGGCATCGACGTCGTCCGAACGCGACGCCTCGTGCCCGCAGCCGCGCTCAGCCAGCGGTTGATCGCCTTCCGACCCGATGCCCTCCTGGCCGTCTCGCCACGCATCCTCGGCGCCGTCGCCCTCACCAGCGCGCAGCGGCTGGGCGTTCCCTCCGCGACGATCAACGCGGCCGCTCCCATCGCCGCGACCTTGAGGACCGACCGGCATCTGGTCACCCATCGGTCGGCGATCGCCTCTCTCGCCGCGATCAACGTGGGGGCCCACCTGTGGCTGCCGGGCGTGGACAGCGCGGGCTACCACCCCGGCATGCGGGACGAGTCGCTGCGCGCGAGCTGGGCCAAGGAGCATCGTCTCGTCGTGGGCTTCGCGGGTCGCGCGTCGAAGGACAAGGTCGTCGCACGACTCGAGCGGATCGCCGCGATGGATCGGGTGCGCTTGGTGATGATCGGCAGCGAGGGCGCCTCGATCCCCGGCGCCAAGTCCACGCCTGCCCGGACCGGCCTGGACCGCGCCCGCGCGATCGCCTCCTGCGACGTCCTGGTGCAGGCCCGCAAGAAGGACGAACTGGTGCCGGCCGTGCGCCAGGCCCTGGCCTGCGGCGTCCCCGTCGTCGGCTTCGACGCCGGCGGCACGCGCGAGGTCGTCCACCATGAACAGAACGGGTTGCTGGTCCGCTTCGACCGCGACCCGAACGAGCCTGGTCTGCGCGGCTCCCTGCGCCGACTGCTCAACGACGACGGGCTCCGTGACCGGCTCGCGGCCGAGGCGCGCGACTCCGTCGCCGACCGTCCGTGGTCGGCCGCGGTCGCGGAGATCGCCGAGCACCTGGCGCAGATCAGCCGCCCGGCACTCGCCGTCTAGCGATCAGAGCTCGTCGCGACCGTCGGTGTCCTTGTTGCGGATCCCGATCTTGGAGCCGAGCCACACCAGCGGGTCGAACTTGCGGTCGGCCACGCGCTCCTTCATCGGGATGATCGCGTTGTCGGTGATCTTGATGCCCTCCGGGCACACCTCGGTGCAGCACTTGGTGATGTTGCACATGCCGAGTCCCGCGGCCTCCTGAGCGAGCTTGCGCCGGTCGTGCGTGTCCAGCGGATGCATGTCCAGCTCGGCATAGCGGAGGAAGAAGCGCGGTCCGGCGAACGCCGGCTTGTTCTCCTCGTGGTCGCGGACGACGTGACAGGTGTTCTGGCACAGGAAGCACTCGATGCACTTGCGGAACTCCTGACCGCGCTCCACATCGATCTGGGCCATGCGGCGCTTGTTGTCCGCGTCGCGCGGCGGCGGCGCGAAGCTCGGGAGCTCCTTGGCCTTCTCCTAGTTGAAGGACACGTCGGTGACCAGGTCGCGGATCACCGGGAACGTCCGCACCGGCGTGACGGTGATCGTCTCGGTCGGCTCGAAGTCGGAC
>JBQCJL010000019.1:0-7702 GCA_051952795.1 Marmoricola sp. | reverse complement strand
GGGATCGGACCCGAGCGGCTGGCCCTCGACCCCGGGCTGGGGTTCGCCAAGACGCCCGACCACAACTGGGCGCTGCTGGCTCGGCTCGAGGCGCTCGATCTCGGCTACCCGATGCTCGTGGGAGCGTCCCGCAAGTCGTTCCTCGGAGCGCTCCTCGCCGACGCCGAGGGAGCGCCGCGGCCAGTGACCCAGCGCGAGGACGCCGGCGTCGCCGTGACGACCATCGCCGCCCTCGCTGGAGTCTGGGGGATCCGCGTGCACGACGTGACCGCGAATCTGGATGCGGTGCGCGTGGCCGAGCGCTTCTCCCAGGCCGGTAGGGTCATGGACGGAGATGGCTGACATGACAACGGGCGCGACGGGATCCCGAGTCCCCGACCACCTGGTGATTCGGGGCCTCGAGATCTTCGCGCACCATGGAGTGTTCGACTTCGAGCGTCGTGACGGTCAGATCTTCGTGATCGACCTCGACTTGGAGATGGACACCACGTCGGCAGCGGCCTCTGACGACTTGTCCGACACCCTCGACTACGGCAGGCTCGTCGCAGGGGTGGAAATCGCAGTACAGCAGGACCCGGTCGACCTCATCGAGACTCTGGCGCAACGCATCGCCGATGTGTGCCTGGAGTACGACATGGTCGAGCGGGTGGAAGTGACCGTGCACAAGCCGCACGCGCCGATCGACGCCACGTTCGCGGACGTGGCCCTGAGGATCAACCGGAGCAGATCGTGACCGAGTCCCCGAACCCCAACATCATCGACGCCGACACCATCACCGGTGAGATGCGACCGATCCGGCGAGCTGTGCTCTCGATCGGGTCCAATCTGGGCGACCGGATGTTCAACCTGCAGGGCGCCGTGGACGCGCTGTCGGACACCCCCGATGTCTTCCTGACCTCGGTGTCGCCGGTCTACGAGACGAAGCCGGTGGACTCGCCCGAGGGCGCGGAGGACTACCTGAACGCGATCATCCTGGCGGACACGACGCTGTCGGTGATGACCCTGCTGGACCGGGCACTGGCCATCGAGGCCGCCTACGGTCGCGAGCGCGGCGCGTTCCATGCACCGCGCACGCTGGACATCGACCTGATCGTGGTCGGGGATCGGATCTCCGACACCGACACCCTCAAGCTTCCGCACCCGGCGGCCGCCGAGCGGGCGTTCGTGCTCGCGCCCTGGCACGATCTCGAGCCGGACGCGCACCTGCCGGGCCAGGGCCCGATCGCGACCCTCCTCGAGAAGGTGGGGCGCGACGGCACCACGCGTCGCGACGACCTTGAGCTCACCGTCGGCTGACCCCGATCGTCCGGGCAGGATCCGGCGTACCGGCGGATCGGCGCTCGCGCTCTTCGCCTCCGCGGGTCTCGTCGTCGGATGGGCCGCCCACTACTTCGCGCGGCTGAACTCGGGGATCGACCCCGCCCTCAGCTGGCCGCCTGCAGGCGTGGCGCTGTTCCTCGCTGCCTTCGTGGGCATCGCGGCGCTGCGCACGCACCAGGCCCGTCGCGCCCAGCTGCGGCTCCCCGCCCATCGCGCCGTGAACCTGCTGGTGCTCGGCAAGACGTGTGCGCGCGCCGGAGCAGCCGTGGTCGGCGGCTACGCCGGATTCGCGCTGGGCTACCTCCGGCCGTCGATGTCGGTCCCGGCAGGCCAAGTCGTCCTGGTGGCCTTGACCTGCCTCGGCGGGGTAGCGCTGATGCTCACCGGTCTCGCTCTCGAGCGGGCGTGTGAGATCACGCCCGAGGACGAGGATTAGCGCGGAGCCACCCAGAGGCTGGCCGCGCTCCACGCGCCGTAGCCCTTGGCGTTGTGGGCCCGGACGATGATCCGGTAGGTGTAGGCCGAGCTTCCGGAGATCGCCAGCGAGAGGTGCGTCGTGGTGACGTACTTGGTGGCGACGATCTTGCCGGAGCGGTTCCGGGTCCAGATCTTCACCTGGTAGGAGTTGATCGCCGGTGCCGCCACTGCGGGCTTGACCCACGAGCCGACCGTCGTCAACGAGCCACCGATCGCGCCGCGGACCAGCTTGACCGAACGCGGGGCGCTCGGGGGAGCGGGGCAATAGGTGGTGACCGTGCCGGTGTAGGCCGCGGGGGTGGGCGCGCTTCCGGTGACCGGCGTGGCACCCGCCTGCATGGCGACGCTCGTCGCCGGCCCGATGCCAGCGGCGTTGTGGGGCGTCACGGAGAGCGTCGGGTGCGAGTTGGGCGTGACGCCGACCTCGATGGCGGTGCCGACGGCGGTGAAGTTGGGGCCGGCCACGTAGTAGTACGGATCCGGCAGGTTGCCGGTGGAGGCGGGCGTGTTCCAGTCGACCTCGTAGACATCGACGCCATCCTGAGCGCTGTAGCCCAAGTAGGAGACGGTCGTGCCGGAGATGGCTCCGGACGGGCTGACGCTGCTCGCCGGACCGGGCCCGACGCCGTTGTCCGCGCGCACCCAGTACGTGTGTGATCCGGTGTCGATGCCGCTGAAGTAGGCGGTGGTGCTCGTGCCCACGGACCGCCAGATGCCGGTGTTGTCGAGCGAGACCTCGTACTTGGTGAGCGGACTGTTGCCCGCCGAGACCGGTGCCTTCCAGCTGAGCACCTCGCCGTTGCAGCCGGGCTTGATCTGCACCTGGGTCGGCTTGCTGGGCGCACTCGCGGGCGCGGCGCAGCCGTTAGCTCCGCTCAGTACGTAGGTGCCGATGCTGGCGTAGTTGGAGAAGCCGCTGCTGCTGTCGGTGGCGCCGCTCGCGCCATCGGCGTAGGAGCCGCCGCCGGACACGCGGAGGTAGTAGGTGCCCGCAGTGACGGGCGCGCTCAAGCTGGCGTCGAGCCCGGTGGCGACCGGCTCGATTTGGTTGCTGCCACTGGTCAGTCCGTCGACCGGGTCGCTGGTGGAGACCACGTTGCCGGCGCTGTCGAGCAGCTCGAGCTTCACGTCGAGGTTGGGTCCGGTCGCCGCCGGCGTGCCGGTCAGCGTCACCGTGCCCGAGCAGTTGCCCAGGGCGTAGTACTCCTGGTCGCTCGCACCGCTGATGTAGCCGCTTTGGCCGGCTGCCGGGAGCGCGACCGCGGAGGCGAGCGAGGTGCCGGAGCTGGGGACCAAGGCGGGAGCCGAGCCAGCGATCAGGCTCATCTCGTCCTGCCCGTTGTTGGCGCTGGGGTACTCGCCGCGCGCCCACTGCGTGACCGCTGCCTGATAGGGGTCACCCATGATCGGGCCCCACAGCCAGGGCGTGGTCGGCGCGTTCTCCAGCTGGGGCGAAGGCACGTAGCCGTCGTAGTAGCTGCAGCCGACCGACTGGCCCGTGCAGTTCGTGTCGGTCGTCGTGCCCTGGTGGGTCAGACCGAAGGTGTGTCCGGCCTCGTGCGCCGCCGCATCGGCCATCCACTTGGCGACGTTCGGCCCGAGGCTGTCGGTGAAGACCCAGGCGGGGCCGAAGAACTCGCCCGCGGGAATGCCGTTGGCAGCGTCGGTGAACTGGGCGATGTTCCCGATCGAGGCGACGCCGCCGCACTGGCCGCCGCAGATGGCGGTCTCGGCTGCGGAGCCCTTCGCGTAGCCGGCGGCATCGCCGAAGTAGCCGCCGGAGAACAGCACGCGGATGCCGTAGGTCTGGTCGGCGGGCGTGGTCCGGACCAGCGCGTCCTCGGTCGGTGCCTGCGTGGTGACGTCGACGTCGAACGACGCGTAGTCAGCGGCGACCCGCGACCAGATCTCCTGGATGTCCTGCTCCTCGGTGGTGCTGAAGCTGGTGCTGGAGTCGAGCGACCAGGGCGCGTAGTGACCGGCGACCACGCCAGACTGGTTGGTCCAGAGGTCGTTGGCGATCGAGGCGCCGACGAAGTCCAGATAGATCGTGTGCTGGGATCCCGGGTGGCTGTGCAGCAGGAAGGTGTTGGCCGCGACGAAGGACTTGCCGATCTGGAGCGAGGGTGTGGCGGTCGCCGTCGGGGCCGCCCCCCACTGATCACGGACGAACAGGTGACCGTCCGGTTCGAGCCACATGGTCGGGTCGGTCAGGACCGCCTTGAGGTCCTTGATGCTGCGCCCATTGATGGCGGCGGCAGCGCCGACGTTGCTGCCCAGCGCGGTGATCGCGGCCTTGCCGCGCATCGGCTTGGCGAGCAGCTTCTTGCCGTGCTTGAGCGGAGCCACGTGCCCTGTCGGGCGGGAGCTGACGCTGGCGCCAGCCGGCTGCGGGGCGGCGAGCATCAGCGCGCTGAGGGACACCGCCAGCGAGAGGCCACCGGCGAAGAGCTTGGTCCTGACCTTGATCACCGCCTAAATCTAGGTGCGCATGCCCCTCCTCCGCGGCCAAATCGCGGAGAACGCCCGGCGAACTGTCACCTATTGACGCCGACCTTGCCCGTAATGACGCCGACCTTTCACTTGTTTCAGTCGAACTTGCACTTAGGTGCGATCTCGACTGAAACAGGTGCAAGGTCGACGTCAATAGGTGCAAGGTCGGCGTCATTTGGGGCAAGGTCGGCGGGGTGTGGGATAGGCCACATGGTCGCGACCTGTCGGTTGTTGTGGTGGGGGACGTAGGATTTTCGGGTCCCAATCTTTGAGTAGTCCGGTACCCAGGCAGCACGCAGTGGACTGGAACGAAAGGCGATGAGTCGGATGACCCGTGTAGGGGTTATCGGCGCCGGACGCGTTGGAGCTGTGCTTGCGGCTGCGCTTCGTGCGCAGGGCCACGAGATCGTGGCGGTCGCGGCAGAGTCCACGTTGTCCCGCGAACGAGCGCACACGCTGCTTAGTGGCGTACCCATCTGCAAGCCGACCGAGGTCGCGCGCCGCAGCGAACTGCTGCTGCTGACCGTCCCCGACGACATGCTGGCCAATGTCGCCACGCAGCTCGTCGGCGCCGGCGCGATCCAGCCGGGCACCCGCGTCGTTCACACCAGCGGGCGCCACGGACAGGCCGCCATCGACGTGGTCCGCTCCGTCGGCGCGCACCCGATGGCGGTTCATCCCGCGATGACCTTCACCGGCACCGCGGTCGACCTCGACCGCCTCCCCGGCTGCGTCTTCGGTGTCACCGTCGACGCCACCGACCGTGCCGAGGCCGCCGAGCTCGTCCGCACCCTCGGCGGGAACCCGATGTGGGTCGCCGAGGAGAACCGCACGCTCTATCACGCGGGCATGGCGCACGGCGCCAACCACCTGGTCACGCTGGTCGCGCAGTCGATGGACCTGCTGGCCCAGGCCGGGGCGGACAACCCGGCCGCGGCTCTGCGTCCGTTGCTGACCGCCGCCCTCGACAACGCGCTCGCGCAGGGCGACGCCGCCCTCACCGGCCCGATCGTCCGCGGCGACGTGAACACGGTCCGCGCGCACGTCGCCGAGATCCTTCGTAGCGCCCCCGACACGCTGCCGTCCTATGTCACCCTCGCGCGGGCCACCGCCGACCGTGCCGTCATGGATGGACGTCTGCTGCCCATCCGTGCGGCCGCGATCAGCTCCGTCCTGGACGGTGCCGTCGCCGAGTTCGCCAAGAGCGCCCGATGACCACTGCTGTCGCCACGGTGACCGTGGTCCATACGCGCGCGGAGTTGAAGGACTTCCTCGCGATCCGCGCCGGCCAGGTCGCGCTCGTCCCCACCATGGGCGCCCTCCACGAGGGCCACGCGTCCCTGGTGCGGCACGCCCGCGAACTGGCCGACACGGTGGTGGTGTCGATCTTCGTGAACCCGCTGCAGTTCGCGGCGGGCGAGGACCTCGACCGCTACCCGCGCACCCTGGATGCCGACATCGAGCTGTGCGCCGAGGCCGGTGCGGCCGTGGTCTTCGCGCCCAGCGTCGACGAGGTCTATCCCGGGGGCGAGCCTCAGATCACGGTGGAGCCGGGACCCCTGGGGTCGGTGCTCGAGGGCGAGGTGCGACCGACCCACTTCCGTGGTGTGCTCACCGTCGTGGCCAAGCTGTTCGGCCTCGTGCAGCCCGACATCGCGGTGTTCGGTGAGAAGGACTACCAGCAGCTGGTGCTCATCAAGCGCATGGTCTCCGACCTCTGCCTCCCGGTCGAGGTCGTCGGTGCTCCGACGATCCGCGAGGACGGTGGCCTCGCCAGGTCCAGCCGCAATCGCTACCTCGACCCCGACCAGCGGGACGCGGCGCTGATCCTGAACCGCGCTCTGCACGCGGCGGTCGAGCGGGCCGCGGACGGTGTCGGCGCCGCCCGGGCCGCCGCGCTCGCGGTGCTCGCCGACCGCCCGGAGGTCACCCTCGACTACCTCGAATTCCGCTCCGCGGACCTCGGCCCGGTCGAACCCCACCTGCCCGCGCGTGCGCTCATCGCCGCCCGTGTCGGCTCCACCCGACTCATCGACAATTCCCCGATCGTCTTCTGACCTACCGTCTCTCAAAGGGAGAAACCCCCATGCTGCGCACGATGATGAAGTCCAAGATCCACCGGGCGACCGTCACGCAGGCCGACCTGCACTACGTCGGCTCCGTCACCGTCGACGAGGACCTCCTCGACGCCGCGGACCTGCTCGCCGGCGAGCTGGTGCACATCGTCGACGTCACCAACGGCGCCCGCCTCGAGACCTACACGATCGCCGGCGAGCGCGGATCCGGCATCATCGGCATCAACGGCGCGGCCGCTCGCCTGGTCCACCCCGGCGACGTGGTCATCCTCATCGGCTACGGGCAGATGACCACCGAGGAGGCCAAGACCTTCAAGCCGCACGTCGTCTTCGTCGACGCCGGCAACAACATCATCGGCGTCGGCAGCGACGCGGCCGAGGCTCTGCCCGGCACGGGACTCTCCCGCGGTGACGTGACCGCTAGCGTCTCGGTCTGATGCTTCCTCAACGCCTGCGCGCCGACGATCCCGGATGGGTGACATCCGCGGACGTGGTGGTCGTGGGCACCGGCATCGCCGGGCTGACGACGGCGCTGCAGCTCCGTGGCCGGGTCGACAAGATCCTGGTGGTCACCAAGGACGTGCTGGCCGCGGGCTCGACGCAGTGGGCGCAGGGCGGCATCGCCGCGGCCCTCGGCCCCGGTGACTCGCCGGCCGAGCATCTCTGGGACACGTTGGTGGCCGGCGCTGGCGCCTGCGACCGGGGCGCCGTGGAGGTCCTGGTCACCGAAGGTCCCGACGCCGTCCGCGAGCTGATCGCGCTCGGCACCCACTTCGACCACAACGCGGAGGGTGAGCTCTCCCTGACCCGCGAGGGCGGCCATCACCGGGATCGGATCGCGCATGCCGGCGGCGACGCCACCGGAGCCGAGATCCAGCGCGCGCTGATCGCCGCGATCCAGGCGGCGCCCGAGATCGAGGTCATCGAGCACGCCCTCGCCGTGGATCTCCTCCTCAACGCCGAGGGCGGCATCGCCGGCCTCACCCTGCACGTGCTCGACGAGGGCCAGCGCGGCGGCATCGGCGCCGTGCACGCCCCCGCCGTGGTCCTTGCCAGCGGTGGCCTCGGTCAGGTCTTCCGCCAGACCACCAACCCCTCAGTCTCCACCGGCGACGGCATGGCCATCGCGCTGCGGGCTGGCGCGGTGCTGCGCGACCTCGAGTTCGTGCAGTTCCATCCGACCGTGATGTACCTCGGGCCGTCGTCACGTGGCCAGCAGCCGCTGATCTCCGAGGCGGTCCGCGGCGAGGGCGCCTTCCTGGTGAACTGGGCCGGGGAGCGCTTCATGCGCGGCGTCCACGAGCTGGCCGACCTCGCCCCACGCGACGTGGTGGCCA
>JBQCJL010000018.1:0-5859 GCA_051952795.1 Marmoricola sp. | reverse complement strand
CGATGTTCCATGCGAACGGCTGGGGAATGCCGTTCGCGACGACCGGTCTGGGGATCCCGCAGATCGTGCTCCGCAAGGTCGACGGAGCGGAGATCCTGCGTCGCATCGAGCGCCACGGTGTGACCTTCCTGTGCGCGGCGCCGGCGGTAGTCGCCTCCGTGCTCGAGGCGGCAGGCACCTGGGAGGGCCCGATTCCGGGACGGGACAAGGTGCGGATCATCTGCGCCGGGGCCCCGCCGCCCACCAAGACGATCCTGCGGGTGCAGGAGGAACTCGGCTGGGAGTTCATCCAGATCTACGGCCTGACGGAGACCTCGCCGCTGCTCACCATCAACCGGGGTCGGGAGGAGTGGGACGACCTGCCGGCGGAGGAGCGCGCCTCCAAGCTGGTCCGCGCCGGCGCACCGGCGCTGGGCGTCACGCTGGACGTCGACGAGCACGGCGAGGTCCTTGCGCGATCGAACGTCATCCTGGAGGGCTACTGGGAGCAGCCGGAGGAGTCGGCCAAGGCACTGGCCGGCGGCTGGTTCCACACCGGCGATGGCGGTGTCCTCGGCGACGATGGCTATCTGACGATCTCGGACCGCAAGAAGGACGTGATCATCACGGGTGGGGAGAACGTCTCCTCGATCGAGGTGGAGGACGTGATCTTCTCCCATCCCGACGTCAACGAGGTCGCCGTGATCGGCGTGCCCAGCGAGAAGTGGGGCGAGACCATCAAGGCGCTCGTGGTGAAGGCCGAGGGCTCGGCCCTGACCGAGGAGGAGCTGATCGCCTTCTGCAAGAGCAAGGTCGCCGGCTACAAGGCACCCACCTCCGTAGAGTTCCGCGACGAGCTGGCGCGCACCGCCACCGGCAAGCTGCAGAAGTTCAAGCTGCGCGCCCCCTACTGGGAAGGCCACGACCGCCAGGTCAACTAACCCCCACCGGCACCGCCGACCTTGCTCGTAATGACGCCGACCTTGCACTTATTGAGTTCCACCTTGCGCGAACTGACGGCCGAGATGCGCTCGCGCAGATCTCGAATGAAATAAGTGCAAGGTCGGCGTCATTACCTGCAATGTCGGCGTCAATGGGTGCAAGGTCGGCGGGGGCTGGGCAGGGCAGGGCATAGGGTTTCGCCATGACGACGCTGGCCGAGATCCTCGGGCTGCTTGAGGGCTGGTATCCGCCGCACACAGCTGATGACTGGGATCGGGTGGGCCTGATCTGTGGCGATCCCAGCGAGCCGGTCGAGCGGATCCTGCTCGCCGTCGATCCCGTCCAGGCCGTGGCGGCCGAGGCGGTGGCGGCCGAGGCGGACCTGCTGATCGTCCACCACCCGCTGTACCTGCGCGGCACCTCCTCGGTCGCGGCGACCGATCCCAAGGGTCGGGTGGTCCACCAGCTGGTGCGCGCCGGCTGCGCGCTCTACGCAGCACACACCAACGCCGATGCGCCCCCGACCGGCGTCTCGGAGTCCCTGGCTCTCGCGCTCGAGCTGGACGACGTACGCCCGTTGGAACCGAGCGCCGACGACCCCGAGTCGGGGTCGGGACGCATCGGAACGTTGCGCGAGCCCATCACGCTGCGCGAGTTCGCCGAGCAGGTCCGCGACATCCTGCCGGAGACGGCCCACGGCGTGCGCGTCGCGGGAGATGCGGAGCAGGTCCTCACGACGGTGGCACTGTGCGGGGGAGCAGGGGACTTCCTGCTCGACCGGGCTCGCGAGGTCGGGGCCGACGTCTATCTGACCTCCGACCTCCGCCACCATCCGGCCTCCGAGCTCCGCGAGCAGGGCGGCCCAGCGCTGGTCGACGTCGCCCAATGGGCCCCGGAGAGGAACAGGCTGCCGGTGTTGGCGGATCGGTTGGGTGCTGCCCTGGCGAGCGAGGGCGCTACCGTGGAGGTTCGCGTCAGCGAGATCGTCACCGATCCGTGGACATTCCGATTGTGACACCACCATCTCTGGGAGCTTGCCGGTGAAGGCCGACCCGTTCGTCCAACTCAAGTTGCTCGATGTGCAGGCTCTGGACAGCCAGCTCGACGGACTTCGCGCCCAGATCACCTCGATGCCCGAGACCGCGGAGTTGGCGCGGCTCGGTGCCCGCCGGGATGAGCTCGCCGTGCAGGTCCGCAACCTCGGCGTCGACGTCGACGACCTCACCGCGGAGCAGCGCAAGGCGGATCGGGATGTCGAGGCGGTCCGGTCGCGCCGCGAGCGCGACCAGGGCCTCATCGACTCCGGTGGCGTCAGCAATCCCAAGGACCTCGAGCGCATGCTGCACGAGCTCGAGAGCCTCGGCCGGCGCATCACCGACCTCGAGGACGTCGAGATCGAGGTGATGGAGCGTCTCGAGGCGGCGCAGAACGCGCAGGCCGAGGCCCGTGCCGAGGCCGAGCGGGTCGCCGCCGAATATGCCGAGGTGGAGACCAAGCGCGATCAGCGCGCCACCCAGATCAAGGCCGAGGGTGCCGAGGTCAGCCGGGAGCGTGCCCAGACCGCCGAGGGTCTGCCCGCGGATCTCCTGGACCTCTACACCAAGCTGCGCGCCCAGAAGGGTGGCGTCGGCGCGGCCGCCCTACGCCAGCGTCAGTGCGGCGGTTGCCGGCTGACCCTCGATGCCTCGATCCTGGGCTCGATCCGGGCTGCTGCCTCCGACGAGGTGCTGCGCTGCGAGGAGTGCGGGCGCATCCTGGTCCGCACCGGAGAGTCGGGCCTCTAGAGGTCCGACACCACCACGTCCAGCGGCACGCCGGTCTTGGTCGCCTTCCCCATCTCGACCTTCCACCCCAGTGCGGCCAGATGATCGGCGAGCTCGCCGGGTGACCTCGGCGTGGTCGGATCGAGGAGCAGCGAGCGCACCAAGCGTCCCTTGGTCGCCTTGTTGAAGTGACTGACGACCTTGCGTCGACCGTCGATCTCGTGCAGCACCCGCACGGTCGCCGTGCGCGCCGCCAACTCCGGAGTCGGCCGCCAGAAGGAGGCGTAGGTCGACGACCGCAGGTCGACCAACAGCCCCTTGCCCGCTGCCGCTTCGACACTCGGGCCGAGGTGGTGGCGCCAGTGGCTCGCGACCGGACCAAGGCCGGGCAGCGAGGTGCCGCCGGACAGTCGATAGGACGGCAGCGCATCGGAGACGCGCACCAGTCCGAAGAGGGAGGACGTGACCGCTAGCCACCGTGCCGCCCGGCGACGCGCCTCGGGGGGCAGCGAGGCGAGATCGAGGGCCTCGTAGAGGACGCCGGTGTAGAGACGATCGGCCCGCAGCGTCGGCGCGGTGCGCAAGGACGCGTTCAGACCGACCTGCTCGTGCTGGGTGCGGCCCAGCCCCAGGATCGACGCGGCGTGCTCGGTGATGAGCTCGTTCTGGATCGGGGTCGAGCTGTCCGGGGTGCTGCAGAGCGCGATCAGCGCATCGAGCGCTTCCGCTCGGGCTTGCCCCAGCTCCGGAAAGGACAGGGAGTCGAGCGCGAGCGGCTTCCCGCGGCGCCCGACCGCCTTGCCCTCCGAGGGCGGCAGCAAGATCAGCATGGAGAGCCTTATATCAGCGAATCGTCGAGCGTGGCGACCCGTCCCGATGTGATGTTCACCGAGCGGCGATGCCGTCGTACATGACCCGACGCATCGCCTCGCTCAGTCGCCGTTGCTGTTCGGGAGCGGGGTCCGTGACCCCGGCCAGGGCCGAGCCGAGGATCATCCCGTTGATAGCCCGCGCGGTCCCCGGGACGTCGAGGTCCGACCTCAGGTAGCCGATCCGGACGCCGTGCTCCAAGTAGGCGGCCGTGAGATCGGCGGCCAGGTCGTAGAAGCCCAGGATGCGTCTGGCCATGGCCGAGTCGATCCCGGCGGCCTCGAGCAACAGCATGCGGGGGATCCGCGGATCCTCGAGCAGGATGCGGCCGAGTGCCTCCCCGATCCGGGCGGTCTGCGCTCGGTAGTCCTCGAGCGTATCCACGGCGTTCGGTGCGTTCTCGTCGGCGAGTGCCGCCGAGATCCGGTCGATCAGGTCGGTGATGACGTGGTCGACGATGTCCCGCTTGTTCGCGAAGTGGCGGTAGAACGTGCCGTGGCCGATGCCGAGTCGTGCGGCGATGTCGGCGATGCCCGTGGCGTGGTAGCCCTTCTCGGCGAAGCAGTCGAACGCAGTGGTGATGATCTCGCGCCGCAACTCCTCCCTGCGGCGCTGCGCTCGTGTGAGCGTTGTCTCATCGCTGAGCATGCACCTAGGCTATTGCACATTCGTTCAAAAGTGACATAGCGTTCCGGAACTGACACCGCGTTCCGCAGAGATGAGGGCACATGGGCAGGTATCCACGCATCGACCTTCGGGGTGCCAGCGTGGCGATCACGGGCGGAGCCCGTGGGATCGGCCTCGCCACCGCTGAGGCGTTCGCCGCCCGCGGCGCCAGGGTCGCGATCGGCGACCTCGACGCCGATGCGGCCACAGCGGCCGCCAAGTCCTTCGACGGCGCGGGGCTCGCGCTCGACGTCACGGACGCGACCTCCTGCGAGACCTTCATCGCCGCGGCGGAAGCCGCCCACGGCCCCGTCAGCATCCTGGTCAACAACGCCGGGGTGATGCCCAACGGTGACTTCCTGGAGCTTGGGCTGGCCTGCGACCGGATGACCATGGACGTCAACCTCTTCGGCGTCATCCACGGGATGCGAGCGGTGCTGCCGGGCATGCTCGAGCGCGGCTCGGGGCACATCGTCAACGTTGCGTCGTTGGCGGGGAAGCTCGCCGTGAAGGGACTGGCCACCTACAACGCCAGCAAGTTCGCCGTCGTCGGCCTGACGGCTGCGACTCGGTTGGAGTATGCGCCGTGCGGGGTCAGCATCACGGCCATCCTGCCGTCGGCCGTGGACACGGCGCTGGCCTCGGGCCTGGACATGCGTCCGATCCCGAAGGTGAAGCCCGAGGCCATCGCGACCGCGGTGGTCGATTCCGTGGAGCACCGCCGGGCCGAGGTGGCCGTCCCCGGTTACGTCGGCCTGCTCGCCGATGTGGCGATGGTGACGCCCACCCCCATCCTTGATCGATTCCGCAGACTCGTCCGCGACGACCGTGCGCTGGCCCAGGACTCACCCGAGCGCAAGGCCTACCGCGAGGATCTCCTCCAGCAGGAAGGGCACCGAGCATGACGCGGGTGCGACAGATCCATGACGCCGTGATCGTGGGAGCCGGGTTCGGCGGCATGGGCGCGGCCATCCAGCTCAAGCGCTCGGGCTATGACGACCTGGTGATCCTCGAGCGCGAGGACGACCTCGGCGGCACCTGGCACGTGAACCACTATCCGGGCCTCGCCGTCGACATCCCCTCGGCCACCTACTCGTACTCGTTCGAGCCCAACCCGTACTGGAGTCGGCTGTTCGCCCCGGGCCCCGAGCTGAAGAAGTACGCGACTCATGTGGCCGACAAGTACGACCTCCGCCGGCACATGCGCTTCGACACCGTGGTCGAGGGGGCGGAATGGGACGAGGCCGGTTCCTGCTGGACGGTGACCACGACCGACGGTCAGCAGATCCGGGGTCGCTTCCTCCTCACCGCGACCGGGTTCCTGTCCCAGCCGAAGCTGCCCGACATCGACGGCATCGACTCCTTCGCGGGCACGGTGATCCACACCGCGGCCTGGGACGACGACGCCGACCTGACCGGGAAGCGGGTCGCGGTCATCGGCACCGGCGCCACCGCCGTGCAGCTGATTCCGACGATCGCTCCCGAGGTCGCCGAGCTGACCGTCTACCAGCGCACCGCGATCTGGGTGGCGCCGAAGATCGACTATCGGGTGCCGCGCCTGCTCAAGACGCTGTTCGCCAAGGTGCCGCTCACCCAGCGGCTCGTCCGTCTCGGGGGATCCACGATCCTCGAGGTGATG
>JBQCJL010000017.1:0-3385 GCA_051952795.1 Marmoricola sp. | reverse complement strand
GAAGGCGCCGACCTGCGCACCGCCTTGGGCGAGGCGCTCGGTCAGGCCGAGGCGGCGGGGGAGCGGACCGCCGCGATGCGGGCCCGCTGGGTGCTCGCGATGTCGTATCGAGCCCGGGCGGACTGGGCGCAGGCGGAGGAGTGGCTCGGGTCGCTGGTGGCGCTCGGTCCTGACCGCCCGTGGGCGCCCTACGTGTTGGACGCCCGCTGGCAGCTGTCGATCATCCATCACCTGCGCGGCAACTGGAAGGCGGCGCTGGACCTCCTCGATCCGGCGACGGCCGCCGATGTTCCCCGTGTGCCGCGCGCGATGATGCGCCCGGCGGGCCTGGAGATCGCCTACGCCCGCGGCGCGGATGTGCTTGCCGAGGCCGTCGCACTCCGCGCGATCTGGCCGGAGGAAGGCGTCGTCGCGGTCTACTCGTCCGGTGTGGAGCTGACCGTCCATGCGGACCGCGGCGACGCGGACGGCGCCATCGCGGCCTTCGACTACGTCACCACCGAGCTCTCGAAGCTCTGGCAGCCCTACTTCGAGGCCGGTCTGCGGGTGGCCGCCCAGACCCTGATGGCGCTGAACCAAGCTGCGCAGACGGCTCCCGCCGGCGTGCGGGCCCGTCTGGGTGCCGAGGGCGCCCGGATCGCCGACTATGGCCGCCGGGTCGCGGAGGCCCACGACTGGAACATCGAGGGT
The DNA here is from genome assembly GCA_051952795.1 of Marmoricola sp. GTDB lineage: Bacteria > Actinomycetota > Actinomycetes > Propionibacteriales > Nocardioidaceae > Marmoricola. The sequence goes on along the minus strand of JBQCJL010000017.1, from coordinate 2,695 downwards.
GAGCTCTGGAGGGCGCGTCTCGAGGCGGAGCACCTTCAGCTTCGGCATCTCTGCGCCGAGGATCCGCCCGCCCGCGACGACCTGATCGCCGGATGGGAGACGGCGCTGCAGGCGTGCATCGCCATGGGCAACGTCATCGAGGAGGCCGTGACCCGAGCCTCCTATGCCACGGCGCTCATCCAGGTGGGCGAGCGCAAGCGCGCGCTCGATGTCGTCGCTCCTGCCCGTGCTCTGGCAGATGACCTCGGCTGGGTGCGGCTGCGCGACCGGATTGACGCGCTGCTCGGCAGCACGGGTCAGGCCCCGCTTGGGCCGGAGCTCACCCCTCGCGAACGCGAGGTTCTCGCGCTCGTCTCAGCGGGGCGGAGCAACGGTGAGATCGGCAAGCAGCTGTTCATCTCAACCAAGACGGTGAGCGTGCACGTGTCGAACATCCTCGCCAAGCTCGGCGCCACCACCCGCACCGAAGCCGCTGCGATCGCGCGCGACCTCGGCGTCTAGCTGACTCTGTTCACAAAGTTTGAGATTCGCTAGCGTCCGAGGAATGGGCCAACTCTCGAACGTCCTGGTGACCGGCGCCTCGACCGGCATCGGTCGAGCGATGACGGAGTACTTCGCGGACCGCAACACGCACGTCTTCGCCGGGGTTCGTCGCCTGACTGATGCGTTAGCTCACCAGAACGTCACCCCAGTTCTCCTCGACGTCACCATCGCCGACCAGGTCGCGTCCGCCGCTGACCAGATTGCGCAGCGGGTCGGCGATGAAGGTCTCGGCGGGTTGGTCAACAACGCCGGCATCGCGGTCGGCGGACCCCTGGAGTACGTCCCCATCGATGATGTGCGGCGCCAGTTCGAGGTGAACGTCGTCGGTCAGATCGCAGTGACGCAAGCCTTCCTGCCCCTGCTGAGGCGGGCCCACCACGCGAACGTGCTGTTCACCGGCTCGATCTCCAGCCTCACGGGCATGCCGGGCCTCGGGCCGTATGGCGCCTCCAAGTACGCCCTCAACGGGATCGGCGAAAGTCTGCGGCGTGAGCTCAAGCCCAGCGGGATCGGCGTGAGCGTGCTGATCTGTGGGAACATCACGACGCCGATCTGGGACAAGGGCGCTGCGGACGCCGATCACACCATCGCCACGCTGCCACCCGAGGGGGTCGAGCGGTATCGCTGGCTGCTTGACGGGATTCGCAAGGCCGTCACCGATGCACCCGCTCAGGGGATCCCGCCCGAGGCCGTGGCCGCGGTGGCCTGGAAGGTGCTGACGACGAACGGCCCCAAGCCGCGCTACTTCGTCGGCACGGAAGCGAAGGCTGTCCGGGCACTGACCGCGGTACTGCCGAACCCCCTTCTGGACAAGGTGATCGCCTCCCAGATGAGGGCCTAGGGCCTGTCTCATCAGGAGGCGTTTCGTGCTGCTTACACGCTGTTAACAAGCCAGCAAGGAACGGTCGACAAGATCAACCCGGCGGTGCTCGGTTTGGCCCTCCCGCGGACCTCGAGCACTGTCTCCCAGAGAGTCCCGTCGCCCAACTCCGACGGGACTCTCGTGGTGCTGGTACGCATTGGTCCCTAGCGCCGGATCGTCGCACCGAGCATCCTGCACTTGTGAACCGTGTCGAGCGCTGGGAGCGCCATACCGAGGTACCCCTGTTGCTGTTGGCCGCGGCGTTCGTTGTCGCATATGCGCTGCCGATCATCAACCGTCATATCCCTCACGGTGAGCGCAACGAGCTCAGCCTGATCTCCTGGTGCGTCTGGGGAGCCTTCGCAGCGGACTTCGTGATCCGGCTAGGACTCTCTGATCGTCGTGTCGACTACGCAAAGCGGCATTGGTACGACGTCGCGCTGATCGCGCTGCCCATGCTCCGCCCTCTTCGGTTGCTCCGCGTGCTCGCGCTGGCGCGAATACTGAACCGCTCGGCTCGACGGACACTCGCCGAGCGTGTGACGGTCTACGTGGTCGGAACGTCCATTGCGGCTGTGTTCCTAGGTGCTCTAGCGGTGTTGGACGCGGAGGAGAAGTCCTCTCATGCCAACATCACGAGCTTCGGCGACGCTCTCTGGTGGGCGTGTAGCACGGTGACGACCGTCGGTTATGGAGACCGCTACCCGGTGACGACCGAGGGACGATTCGTCGGCGTCGCGCTCATGATCGTGGGCATCGCCCTGGTGGGGTCCGTCACCGCCGCTGTCGCTGCGTGGTTCGTCTCGAACGTGCAGGGAGAGCGCCTGGATCCAGATAGCTGAGCAGGATGCCGCCGGGCTTCTCAACAACGCCAAAACAACATGCGGTTAGCACGATCTGCGGCTTATCCGAGCCGTTTCGCGCCGAGTTGCATGTCGAGATGGTCGTTCGGTGTGGCGGGCCCCAACCCCGAGAAAGATCAGTAGGGTGCGAAGGAGTGGGAGCCACCGGGAATCGGTGCTCTCCGCGCGCTTAGAGGGGTAGGCCGAAACCGGCTGGCAGTGGGGTTGGGGCACGGATGGCTGTCTATTCAGCAGCGGCACGGTCGCTTGCGCAGGACATTCCGAGCGTCGTGAAGGCGTACAAGGCCGGGCTGCGCGATCTGCGAAGCCCGTTGGCCCTGCGAGCAGAGGCGTGGACGACCTGTCGCTACCAAGCCGAGGCGATCATGTCGGACTGCGTAGCCGCCTTGGATGGCGCGCCGCCCACCCATCACATCGAGATCAAGCG
>JBQCJL010000016.1:0-2305 GCA_051952795.1 Marmoricola sp. | reverse complement strand
GAGTACTTGTCCTCGTCCGGCAGCACCATCGTGTAGCCGAGGGCCCGGCCGCGGGGCAGGATCGTGACCTTGTGCACCGGGTCGGTGTTGGGAAGCGCCGCGGCGACGAGGGCGTGACCGCCCTCGTGGTAGGCCGTGATCTTCTTCTCCTTGTCGTTCATCAGTCGGGTGCGCTTCTGCGGCCCGGCGACGACGCGGTCGATGGCCTCGTCGAGGGCGTTCTTGGTGATCAGCTTCTCGTTGCTGCGCGCGGTGAGCAGTGCCGCCTCGTTGAGCACGTTGGCCAGGTCGGCACCGGTGAAGCCCGGGGTGCGACGAGCCACGGCGGCGAGGTCGACGTCGCTCGCGATCGGCTTGCCGCGCGCGTGCACCTTGAGGATCTCGGTGCGACCGTTCAGGTCCGGGGCATCCACCGAGATCTGGCGGTCGAAGCGACCGGGGCGCAGCAGCGCCGGGTCGAGCACGTCGGGACGGTTGGTGGCCGCGATCAGGATGACGCCGCCGCGGACGTCGAAGCCGTCCATCTCGACGAGCAGCTGGTTGAGGGTCTGCTCGCGCTCGTCGTGACCGCCGCCCATGCCGGCGCCGCGGTGGCGGCCGACGGCGTCGATCTCGTCGATGAAGACGATGGCCGGTGCGTTCTCCTTGGCCTGCTCGAACAGGTCACGGACACGCGATGCGCCGACACCCACGAACATCTCGACGAAGTCGGAGCCGGAGATCGAGTAGAACGGCACGCCCGCCTCGCCGGCAACGGCGCGGGCGAGCAGGGTCTTACCGGTACCGGGCTGGCCGTAGAGCAGCACGCCCTTGGGGATCTTGGCGCCGACGGCCTGGAACTTGGCCGGCTCCTGCAGGAACTCCTTGATCTCCTCGAGCTCCTCGATCGCCTCGTCACACCCGGCGACGTCGGCGAACGTCGTCTTGGGCATGTCCTTGGAGATCAGCTTGGCCTTGGACTTGGCGAACTGCATGACGCGTCCGCCGCCGCCCTGCACCTGATTCATGAGGAAGAAGAAGAGGACGAAGATGAAGACGAACGGAAGCAGCGTGCCGAGAATCGATCCGAGCAGGCTGGGCTTGGAGATCTTGGTCGTGTAGGAGCCGAGCTTGTGGTTGGCCTGGAGCTCCTGCGCGAGGGCGACGATGCTGATCTGCTCGCCGGTGACCCAGTACGCGGACTCCTTCTGGCCGTTCTTGAGCTTGGCCTGGAGCTGCTGATCGTTGCCGTCGACGAAGGTCAGGGAGGAGACCTGGCCGGACTTCAGGTCGCTGACGAGCTTGGACGTGCTGACAGACGTGTACGCGCTCTGCGGCAACAGGTACTGCAGCGCGACGATCACGACGACAACGCCGAGGACGATCCACAACCAAGGACCGCGGGTAAAACGCTTCACGTGGTGTCATCGGGGCGGGAGCCCCGGCCTCCTCGCCAGTTGTCCGACTAGATTCCCGACCCGCTACCCGGGTCGGACGCAGTCATTCTCCCCGATTGTCAAAACCGGGCGGGAATGCTTCCGATTGTCAAGAATAGACGTGCGGTGCCAGCGTGGCGACGGAACGCATGTTGCGATAGCGCTCGTTGTAATCCAGGCCGTAGCCGACCACGAACTCGTTGGCGATATCCCAGCCGACGTACTTCACGTCCAACGGCATCGACAGGGCGTCCGGCTTGCGCAGCAGCGTGGCCACCTCGACGCTCGCCGGGTTCCGGCTGGACAGGTTGCTGGCCAGCCAGCTGAGCGTGAGCCCGGTGTCGATGATCTCGTCGACGATGAGCACGTGCCGGCCATGGATGTCGGTGTCCAGGTCCTTGAGGATGCGGACGACACCGCTGGACTTGGTGCCCGAGCCGTAGGAGCTCACCGCCATCCAGTCCATGGTCACGTGCCGGTCGAGTGCGCGCGCCAGGTCGGCCATCACCATCACGGCGCCCTTGAGCACGCCCACCAGCAGCAGGTCCTTGCCCTCGTAGTCGCGGGCGATCTCCTCGGCCAGCTCCTGGACCCGCTGACCGATCTGCTCCTCGGTGAAGAGCACCTTGACCAGATCGTCGGACAAATCGGCGTCGCGCATAGCGTGAAGGGTAAACGCTGCCCTCAAGCCGTCGGCGCGGACCTGGCGAACTGGATGCGGCCGTCGGCCCGCAGCGCCCGGATCGAGCCCGGAAGATCGATGTGCGCCTGGCCGCGCCAGCCGGTCACGAGGCTGTCGATGGCGAGCACGTGCTCCCGGCTGAGCTCGGAGTCACGGCCGCCCGCGGCGACCGCGGCGTTGCGCAGAACGCGGGTGCGGATCGCGACCG
>JBQCJL010000015.1:0-2815 GCA_051952795.1 Marmoricola sp. | reverse complement strand
ACTTCGGTCTCCCGCGAGGTGAGGGGCGACTCCCCCGCCACCAGGGAGTCGGTCGCGAGGGCCGGATCGACGACGCGCAGACCTGCGTGCACCCGGCGTACAGCCTCGGCGAGCTGGGTCGCCGGGGTGTCCTTGACCACGAAGCCCTCGGCTCCCGAGCGCATGGCGCGTCGCAGGAAGCCCGGCCGGCCGAAGGTGGTGACGATGAGGATGCGCACGTGCGGCATCGCGGCCTTGAGCTCGGCCGCCGCGGCGATGCCGTCCATGCCCGGCATCTCGACGTCCAGTAGGGCGACGTCGGGATTCGTACGCCGGGCCGCCTCGAGAACGGCATCCCCCGACCCGACCTCCCCGACCACCTCGAGGTCGGCCTCCAGGCCGAGGAGCGCGGCCAAGGCACCCCGGACGAGGGCCTGGTCGTCGGCGAGCAGGATGCGGATCGGATCGCTCACGGCAGGCTCACCCGCAGGCTGAAGCCGGGTGTCAGGGTGCGGGTCGTGAGCACCGCGCCGAACTCGGCGGCGCGCTCACGCAGACCGATGAGTCCATGTCCCGTTCCCGGCTGCTCCGCCCCGCGGCCGTCGTCGCGGATCTCGACACTCGTGGCCGACAGCACGATCGCGCAGGTCTCGGCACTGCTGTGGCGCAAGACGTTGGTGACACCTTCGCGCACCGTCCAGGCGAACAGCTCCCGGAGGGCGCCGGGCACATCGTCCGTCGTGTTCGGCAGCGCCGGAGTGATGCCGGCGGCCTCCAGGGCCGAGCGTGCCCGAGCCAGCTCTCCGGGCAGGGTGATCTCGCGATATCCGCTCACCGCGCGGCGCACGTCCGCGAGGGCATCGCGCGCGAGGCGCTCGAGGTCGGCGACCTCGGCCTTGGCCCGCGCTGGGTCGACGTCGATGAGCCGCCCGGCGAGCTCCGCCTTCACCGTGACCACCGTCAAGGAGTGTCCGAGGATGTCGTGGAGGTCGCGAGCGAACCGGTTGCGCTCCTCCTGGATCGCCAACTCGGCGTTCTCCTCGCGCATCTGTGCGACCTGCATGGCGCGCGCCATGGCCTGGGAGATGCCCCAGACCGCGAGCGTCGCGATGCAGGTGCCGAAGAAGACGCCCGGCTCCTGCTTCCACCCGGGGATCGTCGCGCTGAGGGCGTAGGCGATCGCGCCTACGGACAGACCCACGACCCAGCTGAGCCGGTTGGGGAACCAGATGACGAGCATGACGGCCAGGTACGGCGCGGCCGTCAATCCGTCGACACCGATCGCCCAACACATCACGGCGGCCAGCGCGATGCCGGCGAGGATCGGCGGGACCAGCACCCGATCGAACGGACGGATCAGGAGCGGTGGTCCGGGCGGCGAATCCCGGCGCAGGACGAAGAACGAGCCGACGTACACCGCTGCGAACAGGACGGTCGACACCATCCCGACCCACCCGTGGAGGGTGTTGCGGTCGTCCCAGGCATCGGAGAAGGGCTGCACCAGGTAGAGCAGCCAGAGACCCGCGAAGAGGGGCGCCCACCGACGACGTGGATCGTCGTACGGGGTCGGCGTCGGCACTGCGCTCGCCATGTCGGGCTCCCTTCTCGCGAGGTCTGTGGATGTAGTTAAACGCGTGCGGTGTCCTTGCTCATCCGCCACGCCGCCCCGGCGACGAAGATCGCGAACCACCCGATGGCGTTGACCACGGCGTACCAGGGAAGCTCGCTGGTCAGCGGTGCACGGGCGACCTCGGCCACCCCGTACATCGGCGTCCAGTAGGCGATGTCCCGCACCCAGGCGACGTACTGGTCCAGCGGGATGAACACGCCTCCCAGGAAGGACAGCAGAGCGAGGCCGGGGCCGAGGATCTGCATGGCGTTCTCGCCGGGCACCACGTAGCCCACGAACACCCCGAGGGCGGCGAACGTCAGCGTGCAGAACAGCGTCACGACGGCGGCGGTGACCCAGACGTGATCGGGCATGATCGCCTTCCCCTGCAGAGCACCGACCGTGTAGACGGCGGTGATCGCCAGACCGCCCATCACGAGGGCGACGAGCGCCTTGATGAGGATGTAGGCGACCGGCTTCAGCGGGGTCAGGCGCAACTGTCGCGACCAGCCCAGAGACCGCTCGAGGGCGACCATCGAACCTCCGGCCGCGGCGGTGAGAGCCGCCCCGTACAGGCCCATCGAGATGAGGATGTAGGCGGAGATGTTGCCCGACCCGGCGGCCTTCTCGGCGCCCTTCTGTCCGCTGAAGCTGAGCAGTAGGGCCGCCGGCAGGATCAGCGTGAAGATGATGGTGCGACGGTTGCGCAGCATTCTGCGCAGCTCGATGCCGAGGACGGTGAGATTGAAGCCGCCGAGGGGCGGTACCCGGCGTGTGGTCGGGTCGATCGTCTGCACACTCATCGCGATGCCTCCGGGTGCTGGTCGCTGGTCAGGTTGATGAAGGCGTCCTCGAGTCCCTTCGAGGTGATCTCGAGGTCGCGGGCCGCGGTCGGGGTGAGGAGGTAGCGAGCCACCGCGTCGCTGTCCTTGGCGTGGACGATGACGGTGTCACCCCGCACGTCGACGCCCTCGACCCCGCCGAGCGCCGAGATCGACTCGATGAGCGCGGGCGTCGGCGCGTCGATCGTGACGCGAACGGTCCGGCCGGAGGCCAATGCCTTGATCTCGCTTCCGGACCCATCGGCGACGATCCGGCCATGGCTGATCAGGACGATGCGGTCGGCGTACTGGTCGGCCTCCTCCAGGTAGTGCGTGGCGAACAGGACCGTCCGGCCCTGCTCGGCGTCCTGGCGGATCGCCGACCAGAAGGCACGCCGCCCCTCGA
>JBQCJL010000014.1:0-15606 GCA_051952795.1 Marmoricola sp. | reverse complement strand
TCCGGCGTGGTCTACGTCCGGTCGACCGCCACCAACCAGCACGATGAGATCGCGCTGGAGTGGTGTCGCTGGGTGATGGTGCACAAGCGCGATCCGGAGGTCGAGCTTGACGAGACCGTCGTGCCGTCCCTGAAGGACGCCCTCACCGTCGACGACCTGATCATTCCCGCGGGCCTCGACTTCACCGCCTACGACTTCGAGGCCGCCGGTGAGCCCCACCGCTTCGGCGACTACGAGATCGGCGAGAAGATCGACCACGTCGACGGCGTCACGCTGACCGACCCCGAGCACATGATGGCCACCCGGCTCTGGCAGAACACCGCCAAGGTGCACTTCAACACCGAGGCACGTCCGGATGGCAACCGGTTGATCTATGGCGGCCACGTCATCTCGATGGCGCGCGCGCTGAGCTTCAACGGGCTGGCGAACGCGCAGCTCATCTCGGCGATCAACGCCGGCTCGCACGTGGCGCCCGCCTTCGCCGGCGACACGGTCTACGCGTGGTCCGAGGTGCTGGACAAGGCGGAGACCTCGGCGCCGGGTGTGGGGGCGTTGCGCCTGCGTCTGGTGGCGACCAAGGGCCGTGATGCGTCGATGACGCTGCGCAACGACGAGGGCAAGTACGCCGACGGCGTGCTCCTCGACCTGGACTACTGGGCGCTCATCCCCGTCTGAGGCGCCATGGCGGATTGGGAATCGGGCGCCGAGCTGTGGATCGTCCGGCACGGTGAGACCGAGTGGAGTGAGGCCGGCCGACACACATCACGCACGGATCTTCCGCTCCTTCCCGTCGGTGAGGAGCACGCGCGTGCGCTCGGTGAGCGTTGGACTGCCGCCGACTTCTCGCTCGTGCTCAGCAGCCCACGGCAGCGCGCCCGGCAGACGGCGGCGCTCGCCGGCTTTCCAGGGGCTGAGATCGATCCAGACCTGGCCGAGTGGGACTACGGCGACTACGAAGGTCTGACGACGGCGGAGATCCGCGTCACGGAGCCGGGCTGGACTATCTTCGACGGACCCACGCCGGGCGGAGAGACACCCGACGACGTAGCCGAGCGTGCCGACCGAGTGATCGCACGGGCACTGACGGGTCGCACCGTGGTGTTCACGCACGGCCACTTCGGTCGGGTGCTGGCGGCCAGGTGGCTGCGCTTGGACGCGACCGACGGGCGGTACTTCGAGCTGGATCCCGCCACGATCAACGTCCTCGGCTACGAGCGGACCCAGCCGGTTCTGCGGCGCTGGAACGCCTGAACGCGTCTTTTCGGCAGTAGCCGCGGATTCCGCACATGGAATCGGCCCGATCTGGGAAGAGATACGGCGTCCATCGACTACGACCGCCGGGAGGCCCGATGTCCAACGACGCTCTCGTCCTGCTCCGCAACGACCACAAGGAGATGCGCAAGGTCTTTCGCGACTTCCAAGCCGCCGGAGAGAACGCGACCGCGACGAAGGGTCGCCTCGTCAAGAAGATGATCGAGCTTCTGACGGTGCACACCTATATCGAGAACGAGGTCATGTACCCGCGCGTCCGTGAGCTGCTGCCCGATCTCGAGGCCGACGTCCTGGAGTCCTACGAGGAGCATCACGTCGCGGATGTCCTCGTCATGGAGCTCGCGGCGATGAAGCCGACCGACGAGCGGTTCACCGCCAAGACGACGGTGCTCATCGAGAACGTCACCCACCACATGGAGGAAGAGGAGCAGGAGTGGTTCCCCAAGGTCCGCGAGGGCCTGGGCCGCAAGGCTCTCCAGGAGATGGGTGCAGACCTGCTCGAGGCCAAGAAGAAGGCTCCGCGGAAGCCGAGCCAGCCGAGCGCCCTCAAGAAGACCATCGACGCGGTCATCGCTTGACCAGGGCCGAGGAGTCGGCGCCAGCCGTCGTGGTCGACATCGACGGCACCCTCGTCGATTCCAACTACCTGCACATCCTGGCGTGGTGGCGTGCCTTCGCCGACGCGGGCATTCTGATGCCGGCGTCCCGCTTGCACGAGGCGATGGGCATGGGGGGCGACCAACTGGTCGAGCACGTCGCAGGGGCGCAGGTCGAGGAGTCGCAGGGCGACGCGCTGCGTGATGCCTGGTACCGCCACTACGACGAGACCCTGGGCGAGGTGAAGCCGTTCGGGCGGGCTGCCGAGCTGTTGGAGGCGATCGCGCAGCGCGGCGCCCGGGTCGTGCTCGCCTCCTCGGGAAAGCCCGACCACACCCGCCATTCCCTAGAGGTGCTCGGACTGACCACCGAGTCGTATCCCCTGGTCACCGCCGATGAGGTGGAAGCCACCAAGCCGGACGGGGAGATCGTCCACAAGGCGCTGGCGAAGGTCGGGGCCGCGACCGGCGTGATGCTGGGCGACACCGTGTGGGACGTGAAGGCGGCTGCCGCAGCGGGCGTGTCCGCGGTCGGTGTGCTGACGGGCGGGGTCGCGGCGGACACGCTGCGGGCAGCCGGAGCTCGGCAGGTGTTCGACGACGTCGGCGACCTGCTGGACCACCTCGATGAGGTGCTGACCGGCTGATCCCCGCCTCGGCGGCCTACTCCGCCGAGCGCACCCGGATCCCGCTCAGCGGCACCGTGACGCTGCCACCGGGATCGGTGAAGAAGTCGTTGCCCTTGTCATCCACCACGATGAACGCGGGGAAGTCCTCGACATCGATCTTCCAGATCGCCTCCATGCCGAACTCGGGGTAGGCCAGAACCGCCTGGCTCTTGATGCAGTCCTTGGCGAGGCGGGCCGCGGGACCGCCGATCGAGCCGAGGTAGAAGCCGCCGTGGCTCTTGCACGCCTCGGTGACCGCCTTGGAGCGGTTGCCCTTGGCGAGCATGACCATCGAGCCGCCGGCGGCCTGGAACTGGTCGACATAGGAGTCCATGCGCCCGGCGGTCGTCGGCCCGAACGATCCGGAGGCCATTCCTTCAGGCGTCTTGGCTGGGCCGGCGTAGTAGACCGGGTGGTTCTTCAGGTAGTCGGGCATCTCCTCGCCCGCATCCAGGAGTTCCTTGATCTTGGCGTGCGCGATGTCGCGTGCCACGACCAGCGGTCCGGTGAGGGAGAGGCGGGTCTTCACCGGATACTGCGACAGCTGGGCCAGGATCTCGGGCATCGGCTGGTTGAGGTCGACGTTGACGACCTCGCCGGCTGCGATGTCCTCCGCGACGCCGGCGTCCGGCATGTACTGAGCGGGGTCCATCTCGAGCTGCTCGAGGAAGACGCCCTCGGGCGTGATCTTGCCGAGTGCCTGGCGGTCGGCCGAGCACGACACCGCGATGGCGACGGGGCAGGAGGCGCCGTGCCGGGGCAGCCGCACCACCCGCACGTCGTGGCAGAAGTACTTGCCGCCGAACTGGGCGCCGATGCCGAAGGACTGGGTGAGCTTGAAGACCTGCTCCTCGAGCTCGAGGTCACGGAAGCCGTGCGCGTCCATCGACCCCGAGGTGGGCAGCTCGTCGAGGTAGTGGGCGCTGGCGTACTTCGCGGTCTTCAACGCGTACTCCGCGCTCGTGCCGCCGATGACGATGGCCAGGTGGTAAGGCGGACAAGCCGCGGTGCCCAGGCCCCGGATCTTCTCGTCGAGGAACTCCAACAGGCGCGTGGGATTGAGCACGGCCTTGGTCTCCTGGAACAGGTACGACTTGTTCGCCGAGCCGCCGCCCTTGGCCATGAAGAGGAACTTGTACTCGGGCGTGCCGTGCTCGGCAGTCGAGTAGATCTCGATCTGCGCCGGCAGGTTGGTGCCGGTGTTCTTCTCCTCGTAGGTGGTGATCGGCGCCATCTGCGAATACCGCAGGTTGAGCTTGGTGTACGCGTCGTAGACGCCCTTGCTGATCCACTCCCCGTCCTCGACGCCGGTGAGCACGCCCTCGGACTTCTTGCCCATCACGATCGCGGTGCCGGTGTCCTGGCACATCGGGAGGACGCCGCCGGCGGAGATGTTGACGTTCTTGAGCAGGTCGAGAGCGACGAAGCGGTCGTTGCCGGAGGCCTCCGGGTCGTCGATGATCTTGCGGAGCTGCCGCAGGTGCGCGGGACGCAGGTAGTGCGCGATGTCGTGCATCGCCTCGGCGGTGAGGCGCCGTAGGGCCTCGGGCTCGACCTGCAGGAAGGTCTTGCCGTTCGCCTCGAAGGTGCTCACACCCTCGGCAGTGATCAGCCGGTAGGGCGTCTCGTCCTTGCCCGTGGGAAGGAGGTCGGAATAGCGGAATTCTGCGTCGGCCACGATGGGTGAGCCTACTCTCGGCGCTCATGCGGGGTCACCGAGCCGTCAGGCGCGAACGAGCTTGCCGACGGCGTTGACCTCGACGGTGTCGGCGCCGGTGATCACGCTCCACCGGATGCGGAAGAACCCGCCGTTGCCCCAGGCCCTGCCCCAGCTGTTCTGCACGGTCACGTAGTCGTGCGTGTACCCGACGATCGTGACCTCGTGGCCTCCCACCACCGTTCCGGTGTTCGGGTACACGTCATGGGTCGCGTTGAGCGCGTAGATGCTGTCCTTGACACGCAGCCCGATGACCACGGGCAGCCCGGATGCGATCGCCGACTTGACCGCGGTGATCCGATCGCTCGCCCCGGTCAGATCGGTGAAGCCGGAGATCTTGTAGTGCGCCGCGTTGGTCCGCTCGCTGCGCGTCGGCTGGGTGGTGAAGTCGAAGTCGCCCTGGCGGTAGTGCGACCGGGTGTCGATGCCCTGTGCCGTCTCCATGGTCAGCGCCGCCGCGCCGTAGGTGCCCCGGTCCACGCCCCGGGCGATCTGGGAGTAGATGTACATCGGTGCCATCGGCGCGCCGGTGATGCCCTGCTCCTTCATGAGGATGCCGTAGGCGCTGTATCCGGTGGCCCACGTGACGCAGGAGCCGACCTGTCCCTGATCTCCCGGCGCGAGCGCGAAGCCCTTCAGAGAGCGAGCCGCTGGCAGATTCCCTGCGCGCAGGGGAGCGGTCGTCCGCAGCGGGTGATGTTGGGCGCGCGCCTGCGCCAGATTGAGCCCCAGGCCGTGCCGGGCGACGACGCCGTGGGCGCTCCCCGCCGGCACGGCCAATGCCAGTCCGACCCACGGCAGCGCAGCGCAGGCACCTATCTTCCGGATGTTCATGAGCTTCCCTTCCTCTCGACTCGAGCCACGTGAGTCGGACAGTAGGAAGGAGGGGTGACCCCCAGGGCGCACCGCGGTCGGTGCCGGTGGACAACTGGGGTCGGTGTTGCTTGGGGATCAGCGCAGCGACGCCAGCGATCGTCGTTGCCGGCCGTCGACGAAGTTGTCGTCGGCGAGCCAGGCCTCGAAGGCAGCCCTGACCCGGGGCCACTCCTCAAGGGTGATCGAGTACCAGGTGGTGTCTCGATTGCGGCCCTTGAGCACCAGGGCATTGCGCCAGGTCCCCTCGTCGACGAAGCCCAGTCGGACGGCGGCGGCACGCGACGGCGCGTTGAGGCTGTCGCACTTCCACTCGTAGCGGCGGTAGCCGAGGTCCTCGAGGGCGTGGCGCATGAGGAGGTACTGCGCCTCGGTCGAGGCCGGGGTGCGTTGGAGCTTCGGCCCGAAGGTCACCCACCCGACCTCGATGAGGCCGATCGCGGGTTGGTCGCGCAGGTAGCTGAGCGTGCCGAGCGCGGTGCCAGCGAGGTCGCGCACCACGAAGGGTTGGGCATCGGCGAGAGCGCACTGCTCCTCGATGATCGCCGCCATCGCGGCGACGTCGGTGGGTGCGTCGACGGGTAGATAGGTCCAGAGCTCGGGGTTGTGGCGCAGTGCTTCGTAGAGCTCGGCCGCGTCGGCGACCGAGAGCGGCTCGAGACGCACGTGCCGCCCGGAGATGACCTGGGGCGACGGCGAGGTGGCCGACGACCATTCCAGCGCGCGTCCGATGGGCTGTCCGAACTCGTTGACTCGGGTCACCCGATGAGGCTAGCTGTCACAAAGCGAGCGCGGCCGGTGTCTTCATGTCACAACCGAACCTTGGAGGAGACATGAGCAACACGCGGATTCCCCTGAAGCCCATCACCGGCGCGTATGGCGCGGTCGTCAAGGCGATGTGCAAGCGGATGCTCGGCCGGGTCCCCGAACCCCTCGGCATCTACTGGCAGAACCCGAAGGTGCTGAAGACGTACTTCGCGCTGAGCGGAAAGATGCAGAAGTGCGATGCCTGCGATCAGAATCTCAAGTCGTTCGCCCATATGGCGGTCGCCTCGCTCGTCGGCTGCAGCTGGTGCCTCGACTTCGGCTATTTCCAAGCAGCCAACGAGAACCTGGACCTCGACAAGGCTCGTGAGACGCCGCGCTGGCGGGAGTCCGATGTCTTCTCACCGCTCGAACGTGGCGTCATGGAGTACGCCGAGGCGATGTCGATGACGCCGCCCACGGTCACGGACGCGATGGTGGCGAACCTCCGTGCGCAGCTCGGCGACCCGGCTCTGGTCGAGCTCACGGCCTGGATCGCGGTCTCCAACTTCTATACCCGCAGCAATGTGGCGTTCGGCATCGAGTCCGAGGGGTTCGCCGAGGCGTGCGAGCTGCGCCCGCTGGCGACGCCCACCGCCGTCGGACCATGATCGGCCCCATGAGCGATCCGTTCCTCGAACACCGCAACCTCCTGCTCACGGTGGCCTACGAGATGCTCGGGTCGGCGGCGGACGCTGAGGACGTGGTCCAGGAGTCGTGGCTGCGCTGGGACGGTCTGGGGGCCCACGGTCGGGAGGAGGTGCACGACGCGAGGGCCTACCTGGTCCGGGTCGCCACCCGGCAGGCGCTGAATCGACTCCGCACCCTCGCTCGTCGGCGCGAGGACTACGTGGGCGAGTGGCTCCCTGAGCCGTTGCTCACCAGCCCCGACGTCGCCGAGGACTACGAGCTGGCGGAGAACGTCTCGTTGGCCATGCTCACCGTCCTCGAGACGCTCACGCCGACCGAGCGTGCGGTCTTCGTGCTGCGCGAGGTGTTCGACTTCTCGTTCGAGGAGATCGCCGCCTCCGTCGACAAGACGCCGGCGGCGGTGCGCCAGGTCGCCCATCGGGCGCGGCAGCACGTCGCTGCCCGTCGTCCGCGGGTGAAGGTCAGCGCGACCGAGCACGACGCCGTCATCACCGGGCTGATGGCGGCCCTCGACGGTGGAGACCTCACCGCACTGATGGAGCTGCTGGCTCCGGACGTCGTGCTGATCACGGACGGTGGCGGCCTCAAGAAGGCGGCGCTCCGGCCGATCCTGGGCGCTGAGAAGGTGATGCGGTTCCTGGCTGCCGTCATGCAGCCCGACCAGACGACCGCGTCGGCCCTGTGGATCAACGGCCAGCGCGGTCTGCGCTTCGACATCGACGGCCTCTTGGACACCGTCGTCACGGTCGAGGTGGTCGACGGGAAGGTGGCCAGGCTGCTGGCCGTCCGCAATCCCGAGAAGCTCGGTCGGGTCGAGAGCGAGTTCGACCTCAGTCGCTAGCGGCGCGGGCCGCAGCCGCCGCGCGTGCCACCCACTTGGGGACCTCGCCGTACCGCTGGCTCGGGATCATCCGACCGGCTGCGTGGTCCTCGATCAGCTGTCGCATCCGCTTGTCGTTGGTGGCGGGTTGCTTCGCCCCCCTCACCCACACCGTGCAGATCTTGCGGTACGACGGCGTGGTCTCCGCCCAGAACGCCGTCGCCGCCGGATTGGCTGCCATCAACGCCGCATAGTCCTCGGGAAGGGTCAGCTCGCCGTCGTGCTCGTGGGTGTACCCGGCGTCCTCGACCTTGCGGCTGTGGAAGGCTGCGAGCCCGGCCGGCTCCATGCGCCCCTCGGCGATCAGGCGCTCGACGGTCTCGATGTTGATCCGACTCCATTTGCTGGTCGGTCGGCGCGGCGTCCAGCGCTGACGGATCGCGTCCTCGTCGATCCGCTCGACCTTGGAGTCGATCCAGCCGTAGCGCAGCGCCTCGACGACGGCGTCTTCCCAGCGCAGGCCGGGATCCGGCACGTGGCGCTTGTACAGCCCCATCCAGAGATCGGGCGCGGTGGCATGGTTCTCAGCCAACCACGCGGCGAACTCGGCCGCGTCGGCGAAGAACAGCGCGGGACGCTCCGCCGAGCCGCCGAGCCGTCCAGGAGGCATCGCTCAGGCAGCCCGATCGGCGACGCGTCGGATGAGCGCCACGAAGCGCGGGTGCAGCTCCTTGGGAAGGTCGTGTCCCATGCCTTCGATCAGGTCCAACTCCGCGCCGCGCACCGCAGCGGCCGTGGCGCGGCCACCCGAGGCGTGCACCATGCGGTCGGCCGTCCCGTGGATCACGCCGAAGGGAACCCGCAGCGAGCGAAGCGCCGCCGTGCGGTCGGGCTGGCGCAGGATCGCGAGCATCTGGCGCAGCACGCCGACGCTGCTCATTCCCCGGTCCCAGGTCTCCTCCGCGCGCGAGACCAGCGCTTCACGCGTGTCCGGGTAGGCCGGGGAGCCGATCAGGGCGGCGGTCTGGAGGGTCCGCTCGACGTATTCGTCGCGGGTTCTCGCTCCGGCCTGCAGCAGGCGCGGCAGCAGCAGCGGGTTCTGCCAGCCCACGACCCTTCTCCCCGTCGTCGACATGATCGAGACGGCGCTGCGCACGCGTTCCGGATGCTCGATGGCCATGGTCTGGATGATCATCCCGCCCATGGACGCTCCGACGATATGCGCGTTGTCGATGCCGAGGTGATCGAGCAGTCCGAAGACGTCCGCACCCATGTCCGACAGGGTGTAGGGCGGGGCGCCGGGGAGCCCCAGGGCGGCGCGGACCAGGTCCCCGCGACCGATGCGGCGGTTGGGGCGACCGGTTCCACCCGGGAAGGACTCGCTGCGGCCGGCGTCGCGGTTGTCTAGGCGAATGACGTAGAAGCCTGCGTCCGCGAGCTGACGGCACATCGCGTCGGGCCACCACGTCATCTGAGCCGACAGCCCCATGACGAGCACCAGCGGCTCGGCACTCGCCTCGCCGTAGGTCTGATAGCAGAGCTCGATGCCGGTGGAGACGCGCGCGAAGAGCTCCTCGCTGCGCGTGATGTCAGAAGCCGAAATCGACATCTGCGTACGCGCCGAGCTTGGAGAGCTTGTGGTCGGAGTGGATCGAGCGGATGGTGCCGCTGCGGGCGCGCATCACCAGCGAGTGCGTCTTGGCGCCGCGAGCGCCGTAGCGCACGCCCTTCATGAGCTCGCCGTCGGTGATCCCCGTGGCGACGAAGAAGCAGTCGTCGCTGGCGACGAGGTCGTCGGTGGTGAGCACCCGGTCGAGGTCGTGACCCGCGTCGATGGCGCGCTGGCGCTCGGCGTCGTCCGTGGGCCACAGCCGGCCCTGAATGACGCCGTCCAGACACTTCATGGCGCAGGCCGCGATGATGCCCTCCGGGGTGCCGCCGATGCCGAGGAGCAGATCGATGCCGGTGCCCTCGCGGGCCGCCATGATGGCGCCGGCCACGTCGCCGTCGGAGATGAACTTGATGCGAGCACCGGTCGCGCGCACGTCCTCGACGATCTGCGCGTGCCGGGGGCGGTCGAGCAGGACGACGGTCACGTCGGCCGGCTTGATGCCCTTCGCCTTCGCCACCAGGTGGATGTTCTCGGAGACGGGAAGCCGGATGTCGACGACGTCGGCCGCCTCCGGTCCGGTCACCAGCTTCTCCATGTAGAAGACCGCCGAGGGGTCGTACATGGTGCCGCGGGGCGCGACGGCGAGCACGGAGATCGCGTTCATCATGCCCTTGGCGGTGAGGGTGGTGCCGTCGATCGGGTCCACGGCGACGTCGCACTCGGGCCCGGTGCCGTCGCCCACCTTCTCGCCGTTGTAGAGCATCGGGGCGTTGTCCTTCTCGCCCTCGCCGATGACGACCGTTCCCCGCATGCCGACGGTCGAGATCATCACTCGCATGGCGTTCACGGCGACGCCGTCCGCGCCGTTCTTGTCACCGCGACCGACCCAGCGTCCGGCGGCCATCGCAGCCGTCTCCGTCACCCTCACCAGCTCGAGGGCGAGGTTGCGGTCGGGATTGGTCTCAGCGACGGTCAGATCGACGGGGGAGGTCTGCGACATGAGGGCCATCGTATCGGGCGCGCCCGCTCGAGGCCGCCTGGGAAAGGGCGTGTGAGGGCCCGTTCGCTACCCTCACCTCGTGCCGACTGCCCCCCAGCGCAAGCCCAACCGCTATGAGTTGCCCTTGAGCAACATGGTGGGCGCGATGGCCGTGGTCGTCATCTTCGTGGTGGTGTTCGTGATCGTCCGAGCCCTGGTCCGCGACAACTCGTCGGTCCACGCTGAGGCGGTCAACTATCACCCGATCGCAGCGCAGGGTCGCGCGGATGGCCGCATCGACGTGTGGTCTCCGCCGAGTCTGCCGCGCGGCTGGCGCGCATCGGCCGCCCGGTACACCACCGGCACCGGCAGCAACCCGCACTGGCATCTCAGCGCCACCGACGGGCGCCACTATCTCGGCGTCGAGGAGGGCATCGACGGTCAGGCGGCCGAGCTCCGGCTCGCCATGCAGGGTGCTCCGGTGGGCGCCGGCAAGGTCCAGATCGGCGGTGTGGAGTGGTCGGTCTTCACCGACAGTCAGGGCGACTACGCGCTGGCGCGCTCGATGCCTTCGAAGATCCCGCGCTATCCCGAGACGCTGGTGGTCATCGGCACGACCAAGCCCTCCGACGTGCGCGCCTTCGCTGCATCGCTACGTGACTAGTCCTTCTCGATGACGTCGTCGAGCCGCTTGCGCGCACCCTCCAGCGCCGTCTCGCAGATCTGGGCCAGCTTCTCGCCGCGCTCCCAGAGCTCCAGGGACTCCGCTAGCGAGGTGCCCCCCTGCTCCAGCGTGGTGACCACCTCGATCAGAGCCTCGCGGGCCTCTTCGTAGGTCAGCTCTTCACTCATCGGTCCTCCGAGGTCTCACGATGCTCGCCGGCCAGCGGCATGGGGTTCACGGTGTCGGTCGTCGCGGTGATGCGGCCGTCGGCGACCCGCACGTGGATGGTGGCTCCGGGCTCGAGCCCGTCGACGCTGGAGAGTGCCCCGCCGTCGGCATCGCTCACCACCGCATATCCCCGCCGTAGCGTCGCCAGCGGGGAGAGGGCGCGCACCCGGGCGATCTGCTGCTCGAGCTCGGCCTGACCGCGGTCGAGTCGATGTCCGACCATGCGTCGGCCTCGGTCGCGCAGCATCGCCACCTCCGCCAGTCGCTCACCGATGCCCACCCGTGGATCGCGTAGCGCCGAGCGCTGCCGGATCGCCGCGATGCGGTGGGCCTCCGTGTCGATCTGGCGCCTCATCGCGTAGCGGAGTCGATCCCGCGCGCGTCCGACCAGGGCGAGCTGCTCGGCGACGTCGGGCACCACGCGTCGAGCCGCATCCGTCGGAGTCGAGGCCCGCAAGTCGGCGACCAGGTCCAGAAGCGGACTGTCCTGCTCGTGCCCGATGGCACTCACCACGGCGGTGGTCAGGCCGTGGACGCAGCGGATCAGCGCCTCGTCGGAGAACGGCAGCAGGTCCTCGAGCGAGCCGCCACCGCGGGCGATGACGATGACGTCGACGCCGGGATCGCGATCCAGGGTCTGGCAGGCCGCCATCACCTCCTCGGCGCAGCGCGGTCCCTGCATGGTGGCGTAGCGGACCGTGAAGGCGACGCCGGGCCATCGACGGCGGGCGTTCTCCAGCACGTCCTTCTCCGCCGCCGAGTTCTGCGCCGTCACCAGCCCGATCGATCGTGGCAGGAAGGGCAGTGGCCGCTTGAGGGCGTCGGCGAAGAGCCCCTCGGCTGCGAGCAGCTGTCGGCGACGCTCCAGGCGAGCGAGGAGCTCGCCCTCGCCGACGAGCCGGATCTCGCGCACGGCCAGCGACAGCGTGCCGCGGTTCGGGTAGAAGGTGGGCTTGGCCTGGACGACGATCTGGGCGCCGTCGACCAGGGGTGTCGGCAGCGAGTCGACGACGGCGCGTGGACAGGTGAGGGTGATCGAGATGTCGGCGAGCTTGTCGCGGAGCGTCATGAAGACGGTATTGCTGCCGCCCCGGCGACTGACCTGGGTGACCTGACCCTCGACCCACACCGCTCCGAGACGCTCGATCCACCCGCCGATCGCCTGAGCGATCTGGCGCACCGGCGCCGGGTGCTCGGGGGAGGTGTCGAGGGCCACCTGCTGGAGCATAGGCGGACTTCTAGACTGGGGGCATGACCACTGACCTCGGCCATCCGACCGTGTTGAGCGCCGACGAGGGCGACCGGCGCGTCTTCCTGGCAGCGCCGCGCGGCTACTGCGCGGGAGTCGACCGCGCGGTGATCACCGTCGAGAAGGCGCAGGAGGTCTACGGAGCACCCGTCTACGTCCGCAAGCAGATCGTGCACAACAAGCACGTGGTCGCCAATCTGGAGAGCCGCGGAGCGATCTTCGTCGAGGAGCTCGACGAGGTCCCGACCGGGCAGACGGTGGTCTTCTCAGCTCACGGCGTCTCGCCGGCCGTCCACGCGGAGGCCCTCGAGCGCGGCCTCAAGACCATCGACGCCACCTGTCCGCTGGTGACCAAAGTGCATCACGAGGCCAAGCGCTTCGCCGGCGAGGACTACGACATCCTGCTGATCGGGCACGAGGGCCACGAGGAGGTCGAGGGCACCTCCGGCGAGGCGCCCGAGCACATCCAGCTGGTGCAGGGCCCCGAGGACGTCCCGAACATCGTCGTGCGCACCCCTGAGAAGGTCGCCTGGCTCTCCCAGACCACGCTCTCGGTGGACGAGACGATGGCGACCGTGGCAGCCATCCGGGAGCGCTTCCCGGCTCTGCTCGATCCGCCCAGCGACGACATCTGATACGCCACCCAGAATCGCCAGCTGGCGATCAAGGAGATCAGCGCGGGCGCGGACCTGGTGATCGTGGTGGGCTCCGCCAACTCCTCGAACTCGGTCCGGTTGGCCGAGGTCGCGCTGGAGGCCGGTGCCAAGACCTCGTACCGCGTCGACGACGCGTCCGAGATCGACGTCGCCTGGCTCGAGGGGGTCAAGACCGTCAGCGTCACCTCCGGCGCCTCCGTGCCCGAGGACCTGGTCGAAGGCGTGCTGGCCTTCCTCGCCGAGCACGGCTACCCGGACGCCCGCGCCATCCAGTCGGCCGAGGAGTCCCTGATCTTCGCGCTTCCCCCCGAGCTGCGCCGGGATCTTCGAGCCGCAGGACGCTGACGCCGGTGGCCCGCTTCATCGACGTCCACCCCATCGATCCGCAGCCCCGACTGATCGCGCAGATCGTCACGCTGCTGCGCGACGACGGGCTGATCGCGTACCCGACCGACTCGGGCTACGCGCTGGGCTGTCAGCTGGGCAATCGTGAGGGAGTGGAGCGGATTCGCCGTATCCGCGACCTCGACGACAAGCACCACTTCACGCTGGTCTGCCGCGACTTCGCCCAGCTGGGGCAACTTGTCCACATCGACAATGCGGCGTTCCGTGCGATCAAGGCGGCGACCCCGGGGCCGTACACCTTCATCCTCCCGGCGACCGCCGAGGTCCCGAAGCGCCTGATGCACCCGAAGAAGCGCACGGTCGGCGTCCGGATTCCCGAACACCCCTTCGTCCGCGCGCTCCTGGAGGAGCTCGGCGAGCCGCTGCTCACGTCGACGCTGATCCTGCCGGGCGAGACCGAGCCGATGACGGAGGGCTGGCTGGTCAAGGAGGAGTTGGACCACGTCGTCGACGCCGTCGTGGAGGCCGGTGAGGTGCTCAACGCGCCCACCACGGTGGTCGACTTCTCCGACGGCATCGCCGAGATCGCTCGGGTGGGCGCGGGGGACCCCAGCCGCTTCGAGTGATCAGGCTCCTTGTTCTGTTCGCGGAGCGATGTCGATGTCCTTGAGTGCGAGCAGCGTCCCACGCGCAGCGCCGATGTCCTCGAACTGCCGTGCGGTCACCATGACGCGCGACTCCAACGACCCGATGGCGGCGTTGTAGGACTCGACCGAGCTCCGCAGGGAACGGCCCAGCTTGTCGAAGTGGCCGCCCAGTGTCACGAGACGCTGATGCAGCTCCTGCCCGAGCTCCTTGATCTCGCGTGTTGCCTGCGCCAGCGTCTCGGCGCGCCAGCCGTGTTCGATCGTACGAAGCAGGCCGATCAACGTGGTCGGTGCAGCGAGGACGACGTTGCGCTCGGCGGCGTACTCGATGAGCGCGGCATCGGTCTCGAGCGCCGCCGCCAGGCATGCCTCCGAGGGGACGAAGAGCACCACGAGCTCGGGGGAGTCCTCGACGAGAGCCCAGTACCGCTTGCGCGATAGTGCGTCGACGTGGGAGCGCACGCTCCTGGCCAAGCGCTGGAGGTGATGCTCGTGCTCGGCCTGATCGTCGGCCTCGATGGCGTCGAGATACGCATCGAGCGGCGTCTTCGCATCGACCACCACGTCCCGCCCGCCGGCGAGATGGATGATCAGATCCGGGCGGTAGGCGGCGTCGGAGCTGGTCAGATGCACCTGCTCGGTGAAGTCACAGTGTTGCGTCATCCCGGCGGCCTCGACCGTACGCCGCAGGTGGAGCTCGCCCCACTGCCCGCGTACCTGGGGTCGCCGCAGCGCGGTGGCGAGCGCGTTGGTCTCACGACGCAGGCTGTCGGTGCTGTGCCGAACCTCGTCCACCTGCTGATGGAGTTGGCTCTGCCACGCCGCACGCTGTTGCTCGAGGTCGCCGATGCGGCGGTTGAGCTGGTCCAGGCCGCCGCGGATCAGACCGCTGGGATCGGCAGGCTCCGCCAGGACTCCGCCCGTCCGGGAACGAGCTGTGAGGAGGGCGCCGCACATTCCTCCGCAGACGAAGGCGAGGAGAGCGATCAGAACAACGCTTCCGGTACTCATGAGG
Organism: Marmoricola sp.; assembly: GCA_051952795.1. Classification (GTDB taxonomy): domain Bacteria; phylum Actinomycetota; class Actinomycetes; order Propionibacteriales; family Nocardioidaceae; genus Marmoricola. The sequence continues at coordinate 810 of JBQCJL010000014.1, read as the reverse complement.
CCACCGTGGCAGGTGGCACCGACAGGTTGGGGCTTCCTGCGCGAGGATGGGCCTATGAGTGCCGCACTCGAGATCATCGAACCGCGCGACGTCCCCCTCGGGGGACTGCGGGCGATGACGGTCCGCCGGACCCTGCCGTCGCGCCAGCGCAGCCTCGTCGGTGCCTGGTGCTTCCTGGACCACTACGGTCCCGACGACCTCGCCGTCAGCGAGCCCATGGTCGTGCCGCCTCATCCGCACACCGGGCTGTCGACCGTCAGCTGGCTGTTCAGCGGCGAGGTGGACCACAACGACTCGGGCGGGAACCGCGCCCGCGTCCGTCCCGGTGAGCTCAATCTCATGACCGCGGGCCGCGGGATCAGCCATTCGGAGTACTCCACGCAGGACACCTCGATGCTCCACGGCTGTCAGCTGTGGCTCGCGCTCCCGGACGATGCTCGGGAGACGGCGCCCCGGTTCGAGGCCTACGTGCCGCCGGTCGTCTCCGGCGACGGGTGGGAGGCGCGCGTCTTCCTGGGCACGCTCGCGGGCTCGCGCTCGACGGTGGAGACGCACACGCCGCTCCTGGGGGCGGAGCTGCGACTCGACGCGGGCGCCTCGGTGATCTTCGACATCTACCCCGACTTCGAGCATGGCGTGCTCGTCGACAGCGGCGAGGTCGCGGTCGACGGCGAATCCCTGGCTCGTCATCAGCTCGGCTACCGCGCTCCTGGAGCCACCACGGTGACCCTGGAGGCGAGCGCCGACGCGCGCCTCATCCTGCTGGGCGGCACCCCGTTCGGCGAGGAGATCGTGATGTGGTGGAACTTC
>JBQCJL010000013.1:0-7664 GCA_051952795.1 Marmoricola sp. | reverse complement strand
AGACCCGCGATCCCGCGGCCGTGTAGATCAAGCCGGTGCCGGCGGGCGACACCACGGCATCGATGTAGAGGATCGTGGCGAGCCAGCCCAGGCTGACCAGGGCGGCGAGCTGCGCCCAAGGTCCGCTGAAGGTGCTGAAGAGATGCGCGGCCGCCGGGTTCGCGTGCCCGTTGGCCAGCTGTGCCGGCAGACATCCGGCGACGTTGTTGGGACTGCCGTCGCACCACTTGTGCCCGATGGCGCTTCCCGGCAGCGCCATCAGGAACACCAGCTGCAACAGGATGTAGATGATCATCCCGAGCACGATCGAGCCGATGACCGCGATCGGGATGTCCCGCTTGGGATTCTTCGACTCACCGGCTAGCTGGTCGGCCTGCTCGAACCCGAGGTAGGCGAAGACGATGCCGCTGACCGGGATGGCGAGCAGGATGCCCTTGAGACCATAGGGATTGAACCCATCAGCGGCATGGAAGTTGCCCCCGTGCATTCCGCTGCTGCCCGCGAGGGCGACGACGAGGATCGTCGCCAGCGGGACCCCGACCTTCCACCAGGTCATCGCGCTGTTCGCGGCCGCCAGAGCACGGATGCCGAGGTAGTTGACCGCGGTGATGAGGGCCATCGCGATGATCGCGACCACCAGGCCGCTGTGCGTCAACGTCTGATTGGGGTGCAGCCAACCCTGCGCGAACTTGTAGTGGGTCGCATAGAGGATCGCGGCCGAGACCTCGACCGGTGCCACCGTCACGGCCTGCAGCCACGAGAACCAACCGAAGCCTGCTCCGGCGATGCCTCCGAAGGCATAGTGCGGGAAGCGCGCGGAGCCACCTGACAGGGGGAACATCGCTCCGAGCTCGGCGTGGACCAACGCGAGGATCAGGACGCAGACGCCGCCGACCACCCAGGAGATGAGGACGGCCGGTCCGGCGTTGTAGAGGCCCTTGTCCGCACCGAACAGCCATCCGGATCCGATGATCGAGCCCATCGAGGCCCACAACAGGCCGATCAGACCGATGTCGCGAGCGAGTTCCACCCCGCTCTTGCCCGGACGACGATCACCCTCAAGTTCGACATCTGCAGACATCGGTCCACCTCCCGGTTCCCCCGTCGAATGGATAACTCGACGTTAGCGGTGACCCAGAATTTGCGGAAGGCGGCGACTTCGCCGTCAGTCGGTGCCGGACTCCATGGCCGCGCGGTCGAGTGCCTCGGCGGCATCGCTCTGCGCCTCGCCGCTGGCGATCGCCTCGGCGCCACCCGCGGGCAGAGCGCCGATGAGCGCCGCATGATCGGAGCCGATCATCCCGATGGCCGAGTACTGCTCCAGCTTGGAGCGGCTGTCGGCGATGTCGAGGTTGCGCATGGTCAGCTGTCCGATGCGGTCGGTCGGGCCGAAGGCCGCGTCCTCGGTCCGCTCCATGGAGAGCTTGTCCGGGTGATAGCTGAAGGCCGGACCGCTGGTGCTGAGGATCGAGTAGTCCTCGCCGCGACGGAGCCGCAGCGTCACCTCACCGGTGATGGCCGCGCCGACCCAGCGCTGCAGCGACTCGCGCAGCATGAGGGCCTGGGGGTCGAGCCAGCGGCCTTCGTACATCAGGCGGCCCAGCTTGCGGCCCTCGTTGTGATACGCGGCGAGCGTGTCCTCGTTGTGGATGGCGTTGACGAGACGCTCGTAGGCCGCATGCAGCAACGCCATGCCGGGGGCCTCGTAGATGCCGCGGCTCTTCGCCTCGATGATCCGGTTCTCGATCTGGTCCGACATGCCGAGCCCATGGCGGCCGCCGATGGCATTCGCCTCCAGGACCAGGGCCACCGCGCTCTCGTACCTGACGCCGTTGATCGCCACCGGGCGACCCTGGACGAAGCTGACGGTCACGTCCTCGGTCTCGATGGCGACCGAGGGATCCCAGTGCCGCACCCCCATGATCGGCTCGACGGTCTCGAGGCTCACGTCCAGGTGCTCCAGGGTCTTGGCCTCGTGGGTGGCACCCCAGATGTTCGCGTCCGTCGAGTACGCCTTCTCGGTACTGTCGCGGTAGGGCAGGTCATGGGCGGCAAGCCACTCGGACATCTCCTTGCGGCCGCCCAGCTCGGTGACGAAGTCCGCGTCGAGCCAAGGCTTGTAGATGCGCAGGTTCGGGTTGGCGAGGAGACCGTAGCGGTAGAACCGCTCGATGTCGTTGCCCTTGTAGGTGGACCCGTCGCCCCAGATCTGGACGTCGTCGGCGAGCATCGCCTGCACGAGCAGGGTGCCGGTGACCGCGCGTCCGAGCGGGGTGGTGTTGAAGTAGGCGCGTCCGCCGCTGCGGATGTGGAAGGCGCCGCACATCAGTGCCGCGAGACCCTCCTCGACCAGGGCGCTGCGACAGTCCACCAGCCGCGCGACCTCGGCGCCGTAGGCACCGGCACGGCCGGGGACCGAGTCGATGTCGGGCTCGTCGTACTGACCGATGTTCGCGGTGTACGTGCAGGGGACCGCGCCCTTGTCACGCATCCAGGCGACCGCGACCGAGGTGTCGAGGCCCCCGGAGAAGGCGATGCCGACGCGTTCACCGACGGGCAGAGAGGTCAGAACTTTGGACACGGCACTAAGTATGCAGACCTCTGCATGATCATGCAAAGCGGGCCGCCAGCCCGCGGATCAGAGGGCGCAGCCGTCGGGACCGCAGGCCTCGGCGTCGGCAGTTCCCTGCGGGGTGAGCAGGGCGACCGGCGGGCGCGACTCGCTCCAGGCCCGCTCGATCACCTGGGAGAGGAACTCCACCGGCTGAGCACCCGAAATGCCGTACTTCTGGTCGACGACGAAGAACGGGACTCCGGTGGCACCGAGCGCGGCCGCTTGGCGGATGTCCGCCTCGACCTCGTCGGAGAACTCGTGACCCTCCACGACCTCGCGAGCGCGCTGCGCATCCAGGCCCACGGACGCCGCGAGCGACACCAAGGTCTCAACGTCGGCGACGTTGCGCTCCTCCGCGAAGTAGGCAGCCAGGAGCGCCTCCTTGAGTCGGCCCTGCGCGTCGGCGCCCGCCGCCTCCAAGGCCCAGTGCAGCAGGCGGTGGGCTGTGACGGTGTTGACCCGCAGCGACGCGTGATGCCGCCAGATCATGCCCTCCTCGGCCGCCACGGCCTCGACCCGGTCGACCATGGACCGGCCAGCCTCCGCGCCGCCGCCGTACTTGCGTCCCAAAGCTTGGGCCACGCTCTCCACCGGCTCGACCGGAGCAGCCGGATCCAGTTCGAACGAGTGCCAGACCACCTCGATAGCGGCGTCGGCGTGCTCGCGCTCGACGACGGCGATCGCCTTCTCGAGGCGACGCTTGCCGATATAGCACCACGGACAGACGACGTCAGACCAAACATCAATGCGCACACCGCCTCAACGCCATGTTCGGGCCGAGGAATTCCCGTTAGCCTGCGATCCATGAGCATTGCGGACGAGAAGTACATCGCATTGACGACCTACCGGAAGAACGGCGAAGGGGTCACCACCCCGGTGTGGGTCAACCCCGTCAGCGACGGTCGCATCGGCTTTTGGACCTCGATGGGCTCGGGGAAGACCAAGCGCATGAGGAACAACCCGCAGGTGACCGTCCAGGCCTCCGATGCGCGAGGCCGCACGAAGAAGGGCTCGACCCCGATCACCGGAACCGCCGAGATGGTGCAGAGCGGCCCGCTGTTCGACGAGGTGCAGGCCAAGGGCAAGAAGAAGTACGGCGTGATGGTCACCATCAGCAAGGCGATGGGACAGCTTCTGGGACAGCGGAAGGCCGGTCAGACCTATGCCGACACGGTGGTGCTGATCCGCCTCGATCAGCAGTGAGCCGCTCCAGGCGCGCGCTCGGGCTCAAGGCGGCCTTCCTCGGACTCGCGGCTCTCGACAGCTATCTGTCCGGGAGCGCGCATCCGCAGGCGCACCCCGCACGACGCGTGACCAAGCCGCTGCTGATGCCACTCCTGGCGGCCGGCGCTCTCGCCGATCCGCGGGCTGCGGGCTCGCCGGTCTCTCGGTCGACCACGGTCGCTCAAGTGGCCGGCTGGGGCGGTGACATCCTCCTGCTGGGGCACGGAACCGAGGCCTTCGCGGCCGGAGCGGGCTCGTTCGGCGTCGGGCACCTCGCCTACATCAGCGGCTTCCGGAAGTTGCGCCGCCGCGAGCGCAAGCTGATCGACGCCCCGGTGGCACGTGCCGCCGCGACCCTCACCACGACCGTCGGCCCGGTGGTCGCCCGGGGCGCCGCGAAGGAGGAGCCGGTGCTCGGGCCTGCTGTGGTGGCTTATATGAGCCTGCTCGCATCGATGTGGGCCCACGCGGGCAACATCGACGGAGCGCGATCGCGTCGCGGTCGTGCGCTCACCCTGGCTGGCGCAACTCTCTTCACCGCATCGGACACGATGCTCGGCATCCGCAAGTTCGTATGGACAGACGCCCCCGATCGCATGGAATCAGCCGTGATGGCGACCTACACGTTGGGGCAGTTCCTGATCAGCGAGGGCGCCCTCGCGCTCGGCGACTAGGTCAGCGAACCGGAAGGGCCAAGCGCTGGCCGGCTTGGAGGGCCGCGCCGGACATGCCGTTCATCTGCTCGATCTCGGCGATCGTGTCGCGGATGTCGCCGCTGCCCCCCACCTGCTGGGCGATCTCGGTCAGGGTCTGGCCGGGCGCGACCTGGATGTAACGGACCTGGTGGGGTGAGCCCGCGTCCGCCAGTCCGCTCATGGCGACCATGGCGAAGACGGCGACCGCGATGAACGCGACGAGGAAGACGACGCGACCGCGCCGCGTGAGCCGAACGGCTGCCGCCGGCCGGCGCAGCTCGAAGGTCATCGGGGTGATGCTGATGCTGCTCATGGCTCATACCTCCAGGGAAGGCCCGGCACCTGCCGAGCGGGGTTCCTCAGACCGCTGTCGTGTTGACCGAAGGTGTAGTCGTGAGCACCGACAGTTCCGGAGAGCCGCCGCTGCGAAGGGACAGTTCACAGGACCCGCGACCACACCTTCGATCGAACACATGTACGAGGTTAGATCATGTGTTCGAACGATTCAAGAACATATGTTCGAACGGCGTGTCCGCGCCGAGAACAGCGGGGCGGGAGTTCGCCTAGGCCCGCGGCGTGGCCGCGAGCGCGTCGAGCTCGCGCTGCATGCCGACCGCGCCCTCGTCGGCGATCTTGTCCATCATCCGGCGCAGCACCGGCTCAGCCAGCTGGGCAAGACCCTTGAGCTGCAGCTTGGCGGTGTAGCTCACCCGCGTGCCCGATGCTGACGCACCCGTCGAACCGTCCGCGTCGAACACCATCACATCCGTGGCCTCCAGGGTGCGCGACGAGCTGTGCAGCTCGATCCGCTCCCCTGGGCGGTATTCCTCGACGCGATAGCGGAAGGTCGAGCGCATCGGCCCGATGCGCTGCACGTTGTCGAACTCGGCTCCGACGGCGATCGGGCCGGCATCGACGCGCGTACAGGAGGCCGTGTGCGGGTCCCACTCGGCCGTCGTGGTGAAGTCGGAAAGGTAGGCAGCGACCGCGTCGACCGGCGCGGACGTGCGCACCACCCGGGTGACCTCGATCATGAGCCGGCCACCGATGCGGAACGGGCGATAAGGGTCACTGGGCCTCCTCGTGTCCGACCGCGAGACCCGCATACGCCGGGAGGCAGTCGTCCCTTGGCTACCCGACGGCCCTCAGGCCGAAACCCGGAGAGTTCGACGCGGCGACGGCCTACCCCTTGAGCCGTCTCCGCCCTCGAGCGCGCAGCACCGGCTCGAGCAGATGCGTCGATCGCGGAGCCAGCGCACTGGCCCGGAGCATCGCGCCCCGCCATGCCGGCAGTGTGCGGACGACCCGGCGCGAGCCGATCATGCCCAGCACCGCCGCGGCGACATCATCCGGCGCAAGAAGATCGCCGCCCGAGGCGACCAGCTCCTTGGCGCGGCCGTCGGCCTTCATCCCGTCGACCATCGCGGTGGCCACGCCGTCGGGACAGACCGCGTGCACCCGGACTCCCTTGCCGACCTCGTTGGCCACCGAGGTCGTGAGCGAGACGACGGCCGCCTTCGTCGCGGCGTAGACGGACAGGCCGGGCACAGGACCATGCCCCGACAGTGACGCCACGTTGATCACGTCGCCCCCAGCCTCGAACGCGGCCAGCGCCGTCCTCATCCCCCAGGTGACGCCGAGCAGGTTGACCTCGACGAGGCCCCGTACCTGCTCGTCGCTGAGCTCCGTGAGATCTCCGTCGTAGCCCACGCCGGCGTTGTTCACCCACACGCCGAGGGGCGCGGCTCGCTGCGCGAGGGCGGCCACATCACGATGCGCCTGAGCGTCCCGCACGTCCATCGCGACACCGGCCGTCGCGCCGATCGCGGCCGCCGTCGCACTCGCTGCGTCTCCATCGAGGTCCGTCACGATGACGCGGTACCCCGCGGCGACGAGGGCCGTCGCGATGGCACGGCCGATGCCGCGCGCGGATCCGGTGACGACCGCCGACTGTCCACTCATGAGGCCATTCAATCGCGACACGCCGTTCGAACACATGTTTGATATCGGACCGGGTTCGGGTCTAGCCTCGCTGTATGGCTAGCGATCGGGAGACACCGGACCAGACCCCCGCCCCTGCGCGTCCCCAGCTGCGTGCGATCCCCGGCGGCGCCGCTGCCGACGGTCCGCCGGACGCTACTGGTCTCACCTCACGCCAGCGCGCGATCCTCACCGCCCTGCGGGATGCGATCGAGAATCGCGGCTACCCGCCGAGCATCCGCGAGATCTGCGAGACCGTCGGTCTGGCGAGCACCAGCAGCGTGGCGCATCAGCTGCGCACGCTGGAGAAGATGGGCTTCATCAAGCGCGACCCGAACCGCCCCCGAGCCCTCGAAGTCTTCCTGCCCGAGGTGCTGGCGGCCCGCCGCTCGATCAGCAGTGCCGACGATTCGGGCTTCGACCCCACCGGCATCGGTGACGCGCTGCCGAGTGCTCAGTACGTCCCGCTCGTGGGACGCATCGCGGCCGGCGCGCCGATCCTCGCCGAAGAGCGCGTCGACGAGGTCTTCCCGCTGCCCAAGTCCCTGGTGGGCGAGGGCACGCTCTTCCTCCTCGAGGTGTCCGGCGACTCGATGGTCGACGCGGCCATCTGCAATGGGGACTACGTGGTGGTGCGTCAGGAGAACACCGCGCGCAACGGCGAGATCGTGGCGGCCATGATCGATGGCGAGGCCACCGTGAAGACGTATCAGAAGAAGGGCGACCAGGTCTGGCTGCTGCCCCACAACGAGGCCTACGACCCCATCGACGGGACTCACGCCACGATCCTCGGCAAGGTCACCGCCGTCCTGCGTCGCGTCTGAGGTCTCTCTGGACTGCGTTGTCGTCGGTCGACGACCTACCAGGTCGCCTCCCTCCTCCGCCTTGCCAGAGACAAACCGCCGGCCCCAGGGCCCGAGGTCTAGGCGGAGAGCCGTTTCAGCGCATTGCGGACGATCTCCGGGTTCTCGGTCGTCCACATCGGGGGCAGGCTCGCTCGCAGAAAGTTGCCGTAGCGGGCCGTCGCAAGCCTGGGGTCGAGCACGGCCACCACGCCTCGGTCGGACGTGGTGCGGATGAGGCGACCGGCGCCCTGGGCGAGCAGGAGTGCGGCGTGAGTGGCCGCGACCTGCATGAACCCGTTGCCGCCC
>JBQCJL010000012.1:0-11430 GCA_051952795.1 Marmoricola sp. | reverse complement strand
CGACACCGACGGGCAACCTGTCGGCCGCCGACCAGATCGTGCGCGCCGCGGACGCCCAGAGCGTGAGCCAGCACCTCCCCGGAGGCGTCCAGGTCGTCTGGTACCGATCCGCGCATCTGAACCGCGCGGCGGTGCGGGTCACCGACCTGCCGACCGCGGCGACCGGGAAGACCTACGAGCTCTGGCTGCAGACGCGTGATGGCGTCATGCACCCGGCCGGACTCATCCGCGGCGGGAGCGAGCTGGTCGCGCTCGATGGCGATGCCCGCTCCGCGGTCGGCGCGGGCCTCACCGTCGAGCCCGCCGGTGGTTCGACGACGCCCACGTTGCCGGCGGTCGCCGTGACGGGCTTCCCCTCCGCCTGAGCCGCTAGCGCTTCTTGGCCCGCCGCATCGCCTTGCGGACCGGGTCGCTGCTCATCGCCTTGGCGGCGAGATTGAGCGCGCCACCGGCGGCCGTCGATGCCACCCGCCCGGTGGCGCGTCCTGCGGGCGCGTACTTGTTGGTGAGGGCGTCGGTGCCGCCGTCGACCAGGATGGTCGCGCCGACGATCAGGCTGGACTCCTCGCTGAGCAGGAACGCGATCAGTCGCGCCACCTCCTCGGGTCGGCCCGGTCGGTCGAGGATGGTCGGGTAGGTGCTGGCGAACCGGCCGAACACCGGGTCCTTCTTCACGCCATCGGACATCGGAGTGTCGATCAGGCCGGGAGCGATCGCGTTCACCCGCACCCCGTGCCGCGCCAGGCGCGGGGCGTTCTTGCGCGCCCACCAGGCCAGCGCCGCCTTCGACGCCGGATACACCATCACGACCGGCGTGCTGGCCGCCTGCTTCAAGGCGGTGAACTCGTCCCCCTTCAGGAGCGTCTTGGCGAGACTCGCCGGCCAGCCCGGCTGCACGGTGACCGAATTCGACGACAGCAGCACGACCGCCGAGCCCTCCACGAGGATGGGCAGGAGGCCGTCCACGACCTCCACGGCGCCGAAGTAGTTCACTGCGGCGAGGAGTGCCGGATCGCGGCCGGTGAGCGGCGCAAGGCCAGCACAGGGAACGATGCCGTGGAGTACCGGCGTGAGCTTCTGCACTCCCTTCACCGCCTCGCGGCGACCGTCCGGGCGGGACAGATCGGCGACGACGTCGGCGTCCTGGAGGTCGACGGTGATGACCCGGTGACCGCGTTCACGCAGCAGCGCGGTGGTGGCTGCTCCGATGCCTGAGGCACCGCCGGTGACTACGTATGTTTTCGGCACGGGACGAGGGTAGTTGGTGCGTTCGCCCTCCTCGCATGGCACCGTTGCCTCTATGGACTACCGGCCGCAGGAGGCGTCGCGCGGCCTCGGTCACGTGAGCCCCGAACGGGACCCGATCGCCGAGGCGAGGCAGCAGTGGCTCGCCCACGGTTGGGTGGCGGCCGCCGACGGCATGGAGATGATCACGTCGCTGGTACGGGTCAACCAACTGGTCAACGAGCGCATCGACGCGGTGCTCCGACCGATCAATCTGACCTTCGCCCGCTACGAGATCCTGCGCCTGCTGGCCTTCACCCGTCGCGGCTCGATGCCGATGACGCGCCTGGGATCGCTGCTGCAGGTGCATCCCGCCAGCGTCACCAGCGCCGTCGATCGGCTCGAGCGTCAGGGCTTCGTGCTGCGCGAGCGAGGTGAGCAGGACGGTCGCGTCGTCCTCGCCGGCATCACTGCGGAGGGCAGGGACATCGTCGAGAAGGCGACCGAGCGTCTCAACGGCGAGGTCTTCGCCGAGACCGGATTGACCGACGAGCAGGTCCGGGCGATGACGACGCTGCTCAGTGCCTACCGCCGTGAGGCCGGCGACCTCAGATCGTGACGCAGTCTCAGACGGGAACAGCCTTGCCGTGATGGGTGACGCCGAGCTTGCCGAGCATGGTCGACAGGCGGGTGCTCGCGGTCAGGCGGGCGTGTCCTCGGGTGGTCCAGCGGCCTTCGCCGTCAGCGACGATCCCGCGCTCGGCGATGGCCCGCCGGACCGCGGCCGCCTGCTCGAGCTCGCGCGAGACCTGGGCGTACTGGGCCCGGGCTAGCTCCTGGGTGATGAGTGTCGACATGGTGTCCTCCTTGGTTGCACGTCCTCTCTCCTAGGGGAAGATCGGCGAGTTCCGCCCGAGATACCTTGCCGAGGGCGGGGATTTCAGAAATACTTAGATGTCCAAGTAACTCGAGAGAGCGGCCTCATGACCTCGACACCCCGCGCACTGCACGCACCCCGCCACCACGTCCGCCTGGTGACGGCGTCGAGCCTGTTCGACGGTCACGACGCGTCGATCAACATCATGCGACGCATCTTCCAGAGCCAGGGATGCGAGGTCATCCACCTCGGCCATAACCGCTCGGTGCGCGAGATCGTCGACGCGGCGATCGAGGAGGACGTCCAGGGCGTGGCGGTGTCGTCCTACCAGGGCGGCCACATCGAGTACTTCGAATACCTCGTCGAGTCCTTGCGCGAGCGCGGCGCCGGGCACGTCAAGGTAGTGGGCGGCGGCGGAGGCGTCATCGTGCCTGCCGAGATCGAGCGGCTCGCCCAGTCCGGCGTGCACATCTTCTCGCCCGAGGACGGCCAGCGCCTCGGCCTCGTCGGCATGATCAACAGCGTCGTCGAGGACTGCGACTTCAGCCCGTGGGCGGTCGCGCCCGCGGACCTCGAGGGATTGCTGGCGGGCGACCGGCTGCAGCTCGCCCGAGCCATCACGGGCGCCGAGAACGGGGATCTCTCCCCCGAGATGCTGGCCGCCATCGGTTCGGCGGCCGGGCGGCACACCACTCCCGTCCTCGGCATCACCGGTACCGGCGGCTCCGGCAAGTCGTCGCTCACCGACGAGCTGGTGCGTCGCCTGCGCACCGACCAGAACGACAAGCTCCGCGTGGCGGTCATCGCCGTCGACCCGACGCGACGCAAGGGCGGCGGAGCGCTGCTGGGCGACCGCATCCGCGCGAACGCGCTCGACGGCGACCGGATCTACTTCCGGTCCCTGGCGACCCGGGGCGCCCACGAGCTCCCCGAGCACCTGCACACGGTGATCGACGTGACCAAGGCTGCCGGCTTCGACCTGATCATCGTCGAGACCCCCGGCATCGGACAGGGTGACGCGGCGATCGTCCCGTTCGTCGACACCTCGCTCTATGTGATGACGCCCGAGTTCGGTGCCGCCTCGCAGCTGGAGAAGATCGACATGCTCGACTTCGCCGACGTCGTGGCGATCAACAAGTTCGAGCGTCGTGGCGCCGAGGACGCGCTGCGGGACGTCGGTCGCCAGATGGTGCGCAACCGCGAGGCGTTCGGGCAGACACCAGACCAGATGCCTGTCTTCGGGACCTCAGCGGCCACCTTCAACGACGACGGCGTGACGGCGCTCTACCAGCACCTGCGCGACCGACTTGCCGAGCTCGGGCTGCCGATCGGCGAGGGCTCGCTCCCGCACGTGACGGTACGGGCGTCCTCGCATCTCCGTCCGATCGTCCCATCCGACCGATCGCGCTACCTGGCGGAGGTGTCGGCGACCGTTCGCACGTTCCATGAGGAGACCGAGCGGCTGGCCGCGGCAGCGCGCAAGGCGCAGGCCTATGACACCGTCCTCACCGACCTCGCGGAGGGCGCGGAGCCCGCCGGGCGTCTCGAGACCCTCGACACCGCCGCCGCCACCGCCCGTGCCGCCGTCTCCCCCGAGATCCGGGAGCAGATCGAGGCCTGGCCCGGTGTGGTCGCGTCCTACACCGACCCCGACCGCGCCGACCTGACCCGCGAGTCGCTCTCCGGCAACAAGATCGCCCGGGTCGCGCTCCCGCGCTTCGCCGACCACGGCGAGCTGGTCCGGTACTGGCGGCGCGAGAACCTGCCCGGTCGTTTCCCCTTCACCGCGGGCGTGTTCCCCTTCAAGCGGGAGGGCGAGGACCCGGCGCGCATGTTCGCCGGCGAGGGCGATCCCTTCCGGACGAACCGTCGCTTCAAGCTGCTGTCAGCCGACACCGAGGCGACGCGGCTCTCGACCGCCTTCGACTCGGTGACCCTCTATGGCCGCGACCCCGACCGGCGACCCGACATCTACGGCAAGGTCGGCACTTCCGGCGTCTCGGTGGCGAGCCTCGACGACATGAAGGTCCTGTACGACGGGTTCGACCTGCTGTCGCCGACGACATCGGTGAGCATGACCATCAACGGTCCGGCTCCCACCGTGCTGGCCTTCTTCCTCAACACCGTGATCGACCAGGCACGCGAGCGCGGCATCGATCCCGCGGACGCGCTGCGCACCGTGCGCGGCACTGTGCAGGCGGACATCCTCAAGGAGGACCAGGGCCAGAACACCTGTCTCTTCTCCACCGAGTTCAGCCTGCGCATGATGGCCGACATCCAGGAGTGGTTCATCGAGCACGACGTCCGCAACTTCTATTCGGTGTCGATCTCCGGCTATCACATCGCCGAGGCCGGGGCGAACCCGATCAGTCAGCTGGCGTTCACCCTCGCCAACGGTTTCACCTACGTGGAGGCCTACCTGGCACGCGGCATGGACATCGACGCCTTCGCTCCGAACCTCTCGTTCTTCTTCAGCAACGGGATGGACCCCGAGTACTCGGTGATGGGTCGGGTCGCGCGTCGCATCTGGGCGGTCGCCATGAAGGAGCGGTACGGCGCGAACGAGCGCTCGCAGAAGCTCAAGTACCACGTGCAGACCAGCGGTCGCTCGCTGCACGCGCAGGAGATGGACTTCAACGACATCCGCACCACTCTGCAGGCGCTGATCGCGATCTACGACAACGCGAACTCACTGCACACCAACGCCTACGACGAGGCCGTCACCACACCCACGGCCGACTCCGTACGACGGGCCCTGGCCATCCAGCTGATCATCAATCGCGAGTGGGGGCTCGCGATGAACGAGAATCCGCTGCAGGGATCGTTCATCATCGACGAGCTCACCGACCTGGTGGAGGAGGCAGTGCTCAAGGAGTTCGACCGCATCAACGAGCGCGGCGGGGTGCTGGGTGCCATGGAGACCGGCTACCAGCGCGGGCGGATCCAGGACGAGTCGATGCTCTACGAGCACCGCAAGCACGACGGCTCCCTCCCGATCATCGGCGTGAACACCTTCCTGCGACCCGATGGCGGCCACGAGGAGCACGGCCCCCTGGAGCTCGCGCGGGCCACCGAGGAGGAGAAGGAGTCCCAGCTGAAGCGCGTCGAGGAATTCCGTCGGACGCACGCCGAGGCGGGGGCTCAGGCCATCGCACGCCTGAAGGAGGCCGCCACCACCGACGCGAACGTGTTCGCCGTGCTGATGGATGCGGCCCGGGTCTGCACCCTCGGCGAGATCACCGAAGCGTTCTTCGAAGTCGGCGGTCAGTATCGCCGGAATGTCTGACGCCGTACCTGACAGAGTTCCTTTAGGTTGGTTTGGCAGAATGCGGAGTTCTGCCTATATCCACCTCAGGAGAGTTCATGCCGGAGTTCAACGAGCCGCCGGGCCCTGGTCTCGGCGCGCCCGAACTCCCCGTGGAGTCGACGGAGGAGATCACGGTCACGCCGGTCGGCAAGCGGAAGCTCCTCAAGGAGCGTAAAAAACGCTCGCTGGCCCGGCGCATCACCTACTGGATCATCGGACTGGTCGCTCTGGCGCTGATCGCCTACGGCGGCTTCTACGGCTACATCCTCTGGAAGGTCGAGCACAACATCCGGCACTCGGGTGCCATCAAGGGCCTCAACGCCAAGCCCACCGGCAAGGGCATGGATCTCCTGCTGATGGGCCTGGACAGTCGCCTCGACGAGAACGGTCACGCGCTGTCCAAGCAGATCTACAACGCCCTCCACGCCGGTGAGGCGGATGTGGGCGGCAACAACTCGAACGTGTTGATGTATGTGCACGTCGCGGACGACGGATCGCGAGCGGTCGCCGTCTCGATCCCCCGTGACGACTGGGTGGAGATCGCCGGGTGCACGACCGACGCCAGGCTGCGGTACTACGTCGGCTCGAGCTGCAAGGGCAAGATCAAGTCCGCCTACGGGTGGGCCCTCGCGGCTGCTCGAGATTCCGGCAAGACCTGGCAGCAGGCCAAGGACGTCGCGCGCCTTGAGGAGATCAAGACCGTCGAGCAGTTCCTGCACGTCAAGATCAGCAGCTTCGTCGAGGTCACCATGGTGGCGTTCTTCGAGATCGCGCAGCAGGTCGGGAAGATCCAGGTCTGCGTCAAGGAGAACACCAGCGACACCTTCTCCGGCGCCCGCTTCCGGCGGGGTCTCCAGTGGATCAACGCCAAGGAGGCGGTCGCCTTCGTCCGCCAGCGCCGCGACGCCCACAATCGCTACAGCTTCACCGACCTCGACCGGTCGCGGCGTCAGCAGGCGTTCATCGTCAGTCTGCTGACCCAGCTCAAGAAGGCCGGGACGCTCCTGGACCCCTTCACCATCAACAACATCGTGAACGTCGCGTCGAGCAATGTGGTGATCTCCGACGGCCTCGACCCGATCGACGTCGCCAAGCTCGCCTCGAACCTGTCGGACGGCAACCTGCACTTCTACACGCTGCCGATCGTCACGGACAGCTACTACCCCTTCGGCCCCGGCGGTGAGGTCGCCAACGAGGTCGACCTCACCAAGATCCGCGCCATCGTGAAGAACGTCCTCAACCCGCCCAAGCCGGTCAAGGCGAAGCCGTTGCCCACCGGCGCGGGATACACCGTCAACGCGATCAACGCCTCCGGCGTCAACCACGCGGCGGCAACCCAGCTCACCACCCTGGCCAAGTTCAACTACACGGCGGGCAAGGCGACGGGCGCAGGCAAGATCGCAGCCGGCTCCACCATCAGCTACAACCCAGCCGACAAGGCCGCGGCCCAGGTGCTCGCCAAGCGTCTGGGCGGCACCATCAAGCTGGTGGCGAACGCGAAGGCGATCTCGCGCGTGTTCACGCTGACCGTCGGCACCGCGCTGGCCCAGAAGGCCTCGTCGGCCGGAAGCGCCTCGGTCGTCCCGTCCGCCGTCGCGGCGACCGGCGGTGGTACCAACGGTCCCTCCATCACCGACCTGACCAACCTGTCCGGCGGCGGCATCCCCTGCGTCAAGTAGGCACCCGGCGACGCCCAGGGGTCTTGTCTGCGCTGTAGCCGAATGCGATGGTTCGGCCATGGCCGACTACCAGCTCGCCATGAGCGACGCCGAGCTCCTGCGCTACCGGATGATGGCGCAGCGTGCGGTCGCCATCGAGAAGGACGACCTCGAGCTCGCCGGGGTGAGGCCCGGTGCGACGGTGGTCGACATGGGCTGCGGTCCAGCAGCGATGAGCGTCGAGCTCGCTCGCTTGGTCGGACCCTCGGGCCGGGTGATCGCGGTCGAGCCGGGGGACGACTCCCGCGCCGCCGCGGCGGACGTGATCTCCGCGTCCGGCCTACCGAACATCGAGCTGCGAGCCGGCACGATCCTCGAGAACGACCTCGCCTCCGGCAGCGCCGACGTCGTGATGCTGCGCCATGTCCTCGCCCACAACGGAGGCCACGAGCAGGAGTACGTGAGTCACCTGGCGACCCTCCTTCGACCCGGCGGTTGCCTCTACCTCCTCGACGTCGACATCACGGCCATCCGCACGATCGACTCCGATCCCGACCTCGACGACCTCACCGCGCGCTATGCCGCGTTCCATCGCAGCCTCGGCAACGACCCGCAGGTCGGCCTGCGCCTCGCGCAGTTCCTGGAGGGTGCCGGTCTGGAGGTGCGGAAGTTCTCCGGCACCTACAACATCGTCACCGTCAGCCCGGGGATGAGGTCTCCGTCCTGGGCCGCGCGCGAGGCCATGGTCGCCGCCGGCACAGTGACGCGAGCGGAGGTCGAGGCCTGGGCAGCTGCGCTCGAGCGCACCGACCGATCGTCAACCCGACCGGTCACCTTCCTGCCCTTCTTCGTCGCCATCGGGCAGCGCGGCTAGCCCAAGGACGCGCCCCACTGCGAGGTGGCGGTCCGACCCGGTTCCAGGCGCATGAGGCCATCGCCCGAGCGGAAGGCGTTCGGCGGGCAGGTCATCGGCTCCGCGCCCAAGCCCCTACGGCGACGCTCGGGGATCAGGGTGTCCGCCGTGTAGACCTGGATCAGCGGATAGGCCTCATCGACCCAGAGCGCCGCGGGCCTTCCGTCGCTTCCCGTGAGGCGCCGCCACGCCCGCCCGCGCTCATCTCGATGCAGGTCGGTGAAGGCATGGTCGATCCGGATGTCGCCAATCCGCCGAGCCGAGCGGAAGTCATAGGCCGTGCCCTCCACCGACTCGTTGCCCATGGGGAGCTGCCGGTCGGGATCGGTGAGGACACGCGTGGCCGCCTCCAGCTGGAGGTCGCAATCGTCGATCAGTCCGCTGCCCGGCGAGAGGTAGGGGTGCTGGCCGCTGCCGTACGGGGCAGGTCGATCGCCGATGTTGGTCGCCGTAGTCGTCACGGTGAGACCGTCCTCGGCCAGTCGGTACGAGACCCGCACCTCGAGGGCGAAGGGATACCCCTGCAGCGGGTGCAGCGTGCAGGCCATCACGACGTGGTCCGCGTCGTGCTCGACGGCGGCCCACGAGCGCCAGCGCAGGAAGCCATGGATCGCGTTGTGCTTCTCCGGCTCGGTCAGGGCGACCTGGTAGTCGGTCCCGTCGAAGGTGTACTGACCGTCCGCCAAGCGGTTGGGCCACGGAACCAGAGGCGCGCCGTGGGCACCGTCGCACATCTTGTCCTGGTCGTAGGGATGCAGGACGTCCCGCGTGCCGACCCGGTAGGAGCGGATGCCGCCGCCGACCTCCACGATCGTGGCGGACTGCTCGCCCCGACCGATCACGTACTGCGTGCCGGACGGCGTGAAGCCGTCGGATGATTCCGCCATCGTGCTCCTTCCTCAGTCGCCCCAGAACACGCGATCGACGACGACGCGTGCCTGTCGGGTGGTGCGCCGGAAGTCGTTGAGCATGGTCTCCGTCTCCCCCGGTCCGTACCCCAGGACCGCCGAGACAGCAGCGCGCTCGCGGGGATGGCTCGGCAGCTGGTCCGCTGGACGCCCCCGCACCTGAACGGTGGCGTTGCGCGCCCGGCTGGCCAGCAGCCACGCGGCACTCAGGGCGTCCGCGTCGTCCTCAGCCAGGATGCCCGCCTCCCGCGCGGCTTGGAGCGCGGGCAGCGTGCGCGCGGTCCTCAGGCCCTCGACCTCGGCGGCATGTTGCAGCTGCAGCAGCTGGACCGTCCATTCGACATCCGCGAGCCCACCTGCGCCGAGCTTGAAGTGCGTGGTCGGATCGATGCCGCGCGGCATGCGCTCGTCGTCCACGCGTGCCTTGATCCGACGGATCTCGCGTACGTCGGACTCGGACATCCCGGCCTCCGGATACCGCAGCGGATCGATGACAGCCGCGAAGCGCTCACGCACGCCCGCATCCCCTACCGCGGGATACGCACGCAGCAGCGCCTGCGCCTCCCAGGTCGCCGACCACCGGGCGTAGTAGGCGGCGTACGAGTCGAGGGTCCGGACCATCGGGCCGTGCCGGCCTTCCGGGCGCAGGTCGGCATCGATCTCCAGCGGCGGATCGGTCGCGGGCAGTTCGAGGAGGCGGCGCAGCTCGTTGACCACCGTGGTGGCGGCCGATGCCGCCTCGTGCGGGTCCGCGCCCTCGATCGGCTCGTGCACGAACATCACGTCGGCATCCGACCCGTAGCCGAGCTCGCCGCCGCCGTAACGGCCCATCGCGATGATGGCGATGCGGGTCGGCAGCGGGGCGCCGAGGCGCTCCTCCGCCTCCCGCACGACGGCTCCGAGGGCGGCCTCGAGCGTGGCGTCGGTGAGATCGGTGAGGGCATAGCCCACCTCGGCGACACCGAACGGTTCACACAGGTCCGCGACGCTCGTCCGCAGGAGCTGGCGCCGACGGATTCCGCGGAGCGCGAGGACGGCCTCCCGTGCGGAGGACCGTCGGCGCGCGGTCTGGTCCATCTCGGCCAGCAGGTCCTCCGCCGAGGTCGGCGTCAGCACCGGTTCCCCGAGGATCATCACCCCGTCCGGCTCGCGCTCGAGCAGTTGGGTCGCGTAGCGCGAGGTCGCGAGCACCTGCGCCAGCCGCTGCGCGGCCTGGCCCTCGTCGCGCAGGGGCCGGAGGTACCAGTGGGTCGACCCGAGCGTCTCCGAGATCCGCCGGAAGCCGAAGAGGCCGGCATCGGGATCGGGGGCGTCGGCGAACCAGTCCAACATCGCCGGCAGGAGGGCCCGCTGGATCGACGCGGTCCGGCTCACGCCGCCGGTCAGGGCTTGCAGGTGACGCAGCGCTGCCTCGGGGTCGGCGTAGCCCAACGCCGCGAGCCGCTGGCGTGCGGCGTCGGGCGACAGCCCGGCCTCATCGCCGCTCATCCGCGCGACCGCCGAGAGCAGCGGCCGGTAGAAGAGCTTCTCGTGCAGGCGTTGGGCTTCGCGACGGTGGTGCTGCCAGGCCGCGTTCAGCTCCTTGGCGGGCGACCGCAGGAAGCCCATCGCACGACCCAGCCGCCGCAGCGACGCCTCGTCCTCCGGCACCACATGGGTCCGACGCAGGTCGTACATCTGGATGCGGTGCTCGAGCTTGCGCAAGAAGGCGTACGCATCGTGCATCGTGCGGCCGTCCACGCGACCGACGTAGCCGCCCTCGGTCAGCTGAGCCAGCGCGGAGAGGGTGGCCGGCGAGCGCACCTCCTCGTCGCTACGTCCATGGACCAGCTGCAATAGCTGGACGGCGAACTCGACGTCCCGCAGACCGCCCGCACCCAGCTTGAGCTGGCGAGCGGCCTCGGCCGCGGGGATGTGCTCGAGCACGCGTCGGCGCATGGCCTGGACGTCGTCGACGAAGCCGTCCCTGCCGGCCGCGTTCCAGACCATCGGGGCGACCATCGCGCAGAACTCACGGCCGAGGGGGACGTCGCCGGCGACCGGCCGCGCCTTCAGCAGAGCCTGGAACTCCCAGGTCTTGGCCCACCGCTCGTAGTAGGCGCGATAGCTCGCGAGACTGCGCACCAGTGCGCCCGACCGGCCCTCCGGTCGCAGGTTGGCATCGACCGGCCAGATCGTGCCCTCGGCGGTGTTGTCGGCACAGACCCGCATGGTGAGGCTGGCGAGCTGGGTGGCGACCCTGGTCGCGACGTCGTCGTCGGCGCCGTCCGCCGGCTCGGCGATGAAGAGCACGTCCACGTCGCTGACGTAGTTCAGCTCGTGGCCACCGCACTTGCCCATCGCGATCACCGCGAGCCGCGCCTTGTCGGCGTCCTCGCCGATCCGTGCGCGGGCGACGGCCAGCGCGGCGTCGAGCGTCCCGGCGGCGAGGTCGGAGAGCTCGGCCGCGGCGTCGTCGACCCGGTGGTGGTGGGTCTGGTCGCGGGCCGCGAGGCGCAGCAGCAGGCGGGGGTACTCGACGCGCAGCGCGTCGACCGCCTCCG
>JBQCJL010000011.1:0-3546 GCA_051952795.1 Marmoricola sp. | reverse complement strand
CTCCGGTCAGGTGACGACCGCGACCGCCATGGGCGACGCGCTGCTCGGGCGTCTGCAGGACGTCGGGATCAAGTTCGAGGTCGTCGGCTGACGCACTCCGGTCGTGTGCCCCAGGCCAGAGTCGAACTGGCGACCTTTCGCTTAGGAGGCGGCTGCTCTATCCACTGAGCTACTGGGGCGGGACATGTGGATCTCGCGGTGGAGACCCAGACGTCGGGGGAGAGTCTAGGCAATCGCGATGGGCGCCAGCGCCACTCCATCGGCGCCGGCCGCTAGAGAAGCGCCCTCAGCACCGTGTCGAGTTGGCTCATGTCGGTATTGAGCGCGACGCTCGCATCGTCGTACGCGGTGTAGACGAAGCCGTCGATCAGCCGCGTCAGGGTGTACGCGAGCAGCTCCGGCTCGAGTCGCGGCTGATAGCCGTCCTCAGCCACGGCCCGCTCGATCATCCCTCGCAGCCGCGCGACGGCCGCCGGCTGCACCTGGCCATCGCGCGCGGTGATGACCCGCAGTGCGTCGAGTTGGCGCTCGCCGACGTAGGTGGTGAAGCCGGTGTGTCTGGCGAAGGTCGCGCAGGTTGCCAGCACGGTGAGCCGGATCCGCTCGCCGCCGAGGGCGTCGCGCGCCTCGCAGCGGTCGACGAGCTGGCGGAATTCGGCCGCGAGCACCGCGCCCATGAGCCCGTCGTGCTTGCCGAACCAGCGGTAGATCGAGGTGCGGCTGACACCCAGGGACTCCGCGATGGCTCGTACGTCGACGCGGTGCCCGGCGGTGAACGCTCGCCGCGCGGCGGCCAGCACATCGTCGGGGGAGGCGGCTGCGGGTCGGCCCCCTCGAGAGGGTGTCTCGCTGCGCGTCATCGCGGAGATCCTCCCATCAGACCCGGTGTTTGGAACATGTTATGTTCGTTGTACCAAACTAGCTGAAGGAGCTCGCGTTGCGCCGCACCGTTTTCGACTCAGACCACGAGGACTTCCGCAAGACCCTGCGAGCCTTCATCGAGACCGAGGTCGTTCCCTTCCACGACGAATGGTTCGCGGCCGGCATCGTCCCTCGTGAGCTGTACAGCAAGATGGCCGAGCTGGGCCTGTTCGGCATCAGCGTCCCCGAGGCGTACGGCGGCGCGGGCATCGAGAGCCACAAGTTCACGGCCATCCAGTACGAGGAGACCGCCCGCGCCGGAGTCACCTTCGGCGGCTCGGGCGTGCACGTGCTGCTCGCCCTGCCCTACATCCTGATGCTGGCCAGCGAGGAGCAGAAGCAGCGCTATCTGCCCAATTTCGTCTCGGGCGAGGAGATGTGGGCGCTGGCCATGACGGAACCGGGGACGGGCTCGGACCTCGCCGGCATGCGTGCCACCGCGAAGCGCGATGGCACCCACTATGTGCTCAACGGAGCCAAGACCTTCATCACCGGTGGCGTGCACGCTGACCGCGTGATCGTCGCGGCGCGGACGAGCCCCGCCCCGGAGGGCGACCGTCGAGGTGGGATCTCCCTCTTCGCGGTCGACGCTCACAGCGACGGCTACTCGATCGGGCGCAAGCTCGACAAGCTGGGCCTGAAGACCTCCGACACCGCCGAGCTCTCGTTCGTCGACGTTCGCGTTCCGGTCGAGGATCTGCTCGGCGAGGAGGGGCGCGGCTTCTACTACCTCGGCACCAACCTGGCCTCGGAACGGTGGGGCATTGCTCACGGAGCGTACGCGCAGGCGGCCGCCGCGGTGCGCTTCGCGCAGCACTACGTCGAGGAGCGCCAGGTATTCGGCCAGCCCGTCGCCGCATTCCAGAACACCAAGTTCGAGCTGGCCGCGTGCAAGGCCGAGGTCGACGCTGCGGAGGCGGTCACCGACCGCGCACTCGAGGCGCTGGACGCGGGCGAGCTCACTCCGGCCGAGGCGGCGTCCGCCAAGCTGTTCTGTACGGAGGTCGCGCACCGCGTCATCGATCGCTGCCTTCAACTCCACGGCGGCTACGGCTTCATGAACGAGTACCCGATCGCGCGGCTCTATGCCGACAACCGCGTCAACCGGATCTACGGCGGGACCTCGGAGATCATGAAGACGATCATCGCCAAGGACATGGGTCTCTAGTCGTCCGGCGCCACCGTGCACGTCGGCACGACGTCATGGGTGCCGTCGGCCCAGATGACGAGTGCCGAGCGCCCCTGCCGGGTGGACAGCCAGTCCACTGCCTGGCTGCCGAGCGCATAGGCGGCGGTGGCATCGATGTCGGCCCAGGTGAGGTTGTCGCCGATGACCGTGACGGACGCGATCGCGCCGGGAATGGTGCCGGTGCGGGCATCGACGATGTGCGCACCGCGATGGGCCGCCCCGCTGGTGGCCACGGCGCCATTGGCGAGCGGCACCACAGCGCAGATGCGGGTCGAGTCGTGGGGATCCTCGATGCCGATCTGCCAAGGTGGCGCGTCGGGGTCGAGCGTGCGGCAGACCATGTCGCCGCCCGCGGAGAGGCAGAAGTCGGTGCCCGCGAGGATCCGCAGGTGCTGCGCCGCGCGCTCGACGGCCCAGCCCTTGACCACGCCACTGGGGTCGAGGGTGAGGCTTCCGTCCGGATCGGGCCGCCAGATGGAGAAGGCGCCATGGGACTCGATCTCGGCCTGCTCTCCCAGACGGATCACCTCGCGCACCTGCTCCGGGCAGTCGGCCAGGCCGATCTCCTCGCGCGCCAGCCGCGAGATGAACGAGTCGAACCGATAGGTACTGAAGACGGCATCGACCTCGTGGAGCACCGCCATCACCCGCTCCCAGGCGCGAACGCCGGCGTCGTCCTGCGCATGCCGACCGCGCAGCGCCAGGCTGATCGGCATGTTCATGACGTGCTCGACGTAGCGCTTGATCGGCGCCTCGGCGGGCGCGGAGACGTTCATCAGAGGCCCGCTCGGTCCAACGCGCTCTGCAGGGACTGCACGTAGCCGTCGCTGGTGTAAGTGGCGCCGCTGACCATGGCGATGTTGGCGCTCTGAGCCTTCACGGTCTCGCTGACCAGCATCGGCAGCGCGTACGAGTTGATCTCGTCCGATCGGCCGCCGCTGGGGTACTGCAGAACGCTGACCGTCGTGATCTTGCCGCTCGTGACCTTCACTTGGACCTGCACCGGACCCCATCTGGTCTGGATCACTTGCCCGGTCACCGTCTTGGTGGTGATCGCGGCCTTGGTCGCGCTGGTCTTCTTGGCCGACGTCGCCGTGCTCGTTCTCGGCGATGCCGGGGTCGTGCTGCTGCCCGTCGTCGGTGACGAGCTGATCGTGACCGGCTTGAGTGAGGCCGAGTTCGCGGTATCCAAGCCGGATGCCGACGTCGAGGTCTTGTAGCCGAAGAGGAGCACGACGACGCTGAGCGTGCTCATGAACCAGAGGACGATGCGTTTCATGGGGTCACCAACTGAAGTTCTCGATGTGGATGGACGTTGCCGGGGTGCCGGCGGCGAGCGCCGTTGCGCGGGCCGCCTCGGCCCATCGCTTGGGGCCGCAGATGTACACGTCGCGGTGCGCGACGTCCGGAACGAGCGAGCGCAACGCGGTGACGTC
>JBQCJL010000010.1:0-3996 GCA_051952795.1 Marmoricola sp. | reverse complement strand
GTGGCTCGCCCACCTACGACGATGGAGGTTTCCAGATGTATCTGGATGGCTATATCGCCTTTATGTTGGTGGCGACTGCGCTGGTGCTGATGATGACAGTGCCCGCTCTCGCCCTCTTCTACGGCGGCATGGTGCGGAGCAAGTCCGTACTGAACATGATGATGCTCTCGTTCGTGGCCTTCGTGATCACCGTGATCGTGTTCGTGCTCTGGGGCTGGTCCGAAGGCGGCTGGTTCAGCACGGCGGCATCCGCCAACGGAACGGCGATCAACCCGGGCTACGGCAACGGCGACCTGATCGCCAACCCGTTCCACATGTTCGGTCTCAACCACGAGCTGCCCGGCAACTTCGTGTTCGTGATGTTCCAGATGACGTTCGCCGCCATCACGGCAGCCCTGATCAGCGGGGCCATCGCGGACCGCGTGAAGATCTCCTCCTGGGCGGTCTTCGTGCCGTTCTGGCTCACTCTCGTCTACTTCCCGATCGCCCACAACGTGTGGGCCGGCGGCTGGCTCTACCACCACTTCCCGAACCTCGACTACGCCGGTGGAACGGTCGTTCACATCAACGCCGGTATGGCGGGCCTCGTGCTCGCGCTCATCATCGGCAAGCGTGTGGGCTGGCCGCAGAATGTCGGGAAGCCGCACAACGTCACCCTGACGATGATCGGCGCCGGCCTGCTGTGGTTCGGCTGGTACGGCTTCAACGTGGGCTCGATCGTGCAGGCCGCGGCCTGTACCTCCACCACCAAGACGGCGACCTGTGACCCGTCCTACTCCGGCAGCCTGGTCAAGGGCGTCTGGACGCCGGGCAGCCAGTTCCCGTCCGAGATGGCCGTCACCTTCCTGAACACCACGGTGGCGACCGCGGCCGCGTGTCTGGCCTGGCTCCTGGTCGAGCGCATCATCCACAAGAAGTTCACGTCGCTGGGTGCGGCCTCGGGCATCGTCGCCGGTCTGGTCGCGATCACCCCCTCGTGTGGTGCCGTGTCGACCGCCGGCGCCATCGGCGTGGGCGTCCTGGCCGGAGCGGTCTGCGCGGTGGCGATCAACCTGAAGTACAAGGTCGGACTCGACGACTCCCTCGACGTGGTCGGCGTGCACCTGGTCGGCGGTATCCTCGGCGCCCTCTCCATCGGGTTCCTCGGTACCCGGACGTCGCCGCAGGGCCTCGACAACTTCTTCCCCGACAACGCCAACGGTCTCTTCTACGGCGGCGACTGGGAGCTGCTCGGTCACCAGGCGGCTGGGGTGCTGTTCACGCTGGTCTGGTGTGGCGTCATCACCGCGATCCTCGGCTTGATCATCAAGTACACGATCAAGTGGCGGGTCACGCCTGAGGAAGAGGTCGAGGGCATCGACATCGTCGAGCACGGCGAGTCGGCCTACGACCTGGACAACCGCTCCGGCGGTGTCCTCACCACCGGTGTCCTCGGCAGCCACAGCAAGGAAGGGGCGCTGGCATGAAGCTCGTCACCGCAGTCATCAAGCCGCACAAGTGGGAGGACGTCCGGCAGGCCCTGGAGACCTTCGGCGTGACCGGCATGACGGTCAGCGAGGTCAGCGGCTACGGCCGTCAGAAGGGCCACACGGAGGTCTACCGCGGGGCGGAGTACGACATCGCGCTGGTCCCCAAGATCCGCATCGAGATCGTCGTCGACGACGAGGACGCCGCGGCGATCCTCGAGATCATCGTGAAGGCCGCTCAGACCGGCCGGATCGGCGACGGGAAGGTCTGGGTCTCGCCGGTCGACACGGTCGTCCGGGTGCGTACCGGAGACAAGGACGAGGCCGCCGTCTGAGGCTTCGCGTAACACCTCTGTAACAAACTGGAAATGATTCGGGGCGAGGGTGGTCGGTCGTGTCGACCGCCATCCTCGCCCCGCTCATGTCCCATGCCGCCGTCAACGCCGGCGATACGGCCTGGCTGCTGATCTCGACCGCCCTGGTGCTGCTCATGGCTCCGGGGCTCGCGCTCTTCTACGGGGGCATGGTCCGCAGCAAGTCGGTGCTCAACATGATGATGATGACCTTCGGCGCGCTGGCCGTGGTCCTGATCGTGTGGGTCCTCATCGGCTACTCGATGGCCTTCGGCGACGACATCGGTGGCGGATTGCTCGGCGATCCCTTCCAGCACTGGGGGCTGCAGGACCTGGTGTCGGGCAAGGCCGACAACTGGCTCTCGGTCCCGGTCATCCTGTTCGCCGCCTTCCAGGGACTGTTCGCGGTCATCACAGGTGCGCTCGTCTCCGGCGCCATCGCCGACCGCGCCCGCTTCGGCGCCTGGCTGATCTTCGTCGGCGTCTGGACCCTGGTGGTCTATGCGCCCGTCGCCCACTGGGTGTTCGACGCCGACCATCCCGGTCACGTCGGCGGGTGGCTGGTCAACAAGGTCCATCTCATCGACTTCGCAGGCGGGACCGCGGTCGAGATCTGCTCGGGCGCCTCCGCGCTGGCGCTCGCCCTCGTGCTCGGCGTCCGGGTGGGCTTCGGCAAGGATCCGATGCGCCCGCACAACCTGACCCTGGTCATGCTGGGCGCCGGTCTGCTGTGGTTCGGCTGGTTCGGGTTCAACTCCGGCTCCGCGCTCACCGCGGGGCACGGCGCGGCCCTCGTCTTCGTGGCGACCCTGTGCGCAGGCGCCTCCGGAACCCTCGGTTGGTTGTTGGTCGAGATGCGGCGCGATGGCCACGCCACCACGCTCGGCGCGGCCTCCGGCATGGTCGCCGGCCTGGTCGCGATCACCCCGTCCTGCGGCGCGGTCACCCCGGTCGGGGGCCTGATCGTGGGCGCCCTGGCCGGCGTCATCTGCGCCTTCGCGGTGGGGCTGAAGTACCGCTTCGGCTTCGACGACTCGCTCGACGTCGTCGGTGTCCACCTGGTGGGCGGTGTCGTCGGCACCCTGGCCATCGGCTTCCTCGCCTCGTCGCTGGCGCCGTCGGGGGTCAGCGGGCTCCTCTACGGCGGGAGCGCCACCCAGTTGGGTCGACAAGCGATCGGCGTGGTGGTCGTCCTGGCCTACTCCTTCGTCGTCTCCGGTGTGCTGGGCTTCGTCATCCACAAGCTCTGGGGCTTCCGGATCGAGCCCGAGCACGAGGTCAGCGGCATCGACCTCGTGGTGCATGCCGAGTCGGCCTACGACCTGCACGCGACCGCGGGAACACGCCACAGCGTTCTCGGCGGCTGATGGCCGATAAGGTCGGGGCATGAAGCTCGTCACCGCAGTGATCAAGCCGCACAAGTGGGAAGACGTGCGTGCTGCCCTCGCCACCGTCGGGATCACCGGCATGACCGTCAGCGAGGTCAGCGGCTATGGCCGCCAGAAGGGTCACACGGAGGTCTACCGGGGCGCCGAGTACGACGTCGCGCTGGTGCCGAAGGTGCGCCTCGAGGTCGTCGTCGACGAGGGTGACGCCGATGCCGTGGTGGACGCGATCGTGAAGGCTGCCGCGACCGGCCGCATCGGCGATGGCAAGGTCTGGGTGGTCCCGGTCGAGTCGATCGTCCGCGTGCGCACCGGCGACCGCGACGAAGCAGCGCTCTGATCCAGACCTAGCGCCCTGCGATGACAGCCGCCGAGCGGAGCGAGCGCAGCGACGCCGCCGACGCGCTCTGTTCGCAGGCCTTCGACAGAGTCGACTGCCCGGAGGCCGGAGTCGCGCTCGTCGCCGTCGGCGGCTACGGCCGTCGTGAGCTGGCTCCGTTCAGCGATCTCGACCTTGTGCTCGTGCACGACGATGACGTCGAGCTGGGCGAGTGGGCAGCACAGCTCTGGTACCCGCTATGGGATTCCGGAGCGAACATCGACCACTCGGTGCGCTCCGTCGGCGAGATGCTCGAACAGGCGTCCGCCGACCTGCGGGTCGCGCTCGGACTACTCGATCTCCGCCATCTGGCGGGCGACCCGAACCTGACGCTGCGCCTGCGCAGCGCGGTGCTCGCCGCCTGGAGGCAGGGCGCACGAGCACGCCTGCCCGACCTCGGGTCGCTGGTGGTC
>JBQCJL010000009.1:0-5071 GCA_051952795.1 Marmoricola sp. | reverse complement strand
CTACCCGTTCGGCCTCGGCACGCCTGCGGCGACGGTGGCCATGCAGGCCCGGCGCTACCTGCACGAGTACGGCGCCACGTCGGAGGACTTCGGGCGCGTCGCCGTGGCCGACCGGCGTCACGCCGCGACCAACCCCGCGGCGTTCTTCTACCAACGGCCGATCACGCTGGCGGAGCACCAGGAGTCGCGGATGATCGTCGACCCGCTCCACTTGCTCGACTGCTGCCAGGAGAGCGACGGGGCGGTGGCGCTCGTCATCACGTCGGCGGAGCGGGCGGCCTCACTGCCGCAGCGACCGGCGGTGATCGCCGCGGCGGCGCAGGGGAGCGGGCGCGACCAGTTCGTGATGACGTCCTACTACCGCGACGACATCGGCGTTCCGGAGATGGGGGTGGTCGGCCGGGAGCTCTGGAAGCAGGCGAGCCTAGGACCTGAGGACATCCAGACGGCCGTCCTGTACGACCACTTCACGCCCTACGTCCTCATGCAGCTCGAGGAGCTCGGCTTCTGCGGCCGGGGCGAGGCGCCCGGCTTCATCGCGGACGGCGCGATCGAGATCGGCGGCCGACTGCCCATCAACACCCACGGCGGACAGCTCGGCGAGGCCTACATCCATGGGATGAACGGCATCGCCGAGGCGGTGCGGCAGGTGCGCGGAACCTCGGTCAACCAGATCGACGCGGTGGAGCACGCGCTGGTCACGGCGGGCACGGGTGTGCCCACCAGCGGCCTGATCCTGAGCCGTTGAGTCCTACTCGCCGGTGGTGGGGTCGATGACGACCCCGACTTCGCGCACGTTGGTGCAGGGGAACCCGCCCGCGGCGGCGTGCTCGCGGACGGCGTCCGCGCTCTCGGCGACGTAGACGCAGGTGATGGCATCGTCGGTCACGTAGCTCTGCACCCACTGAGCACGGCCGGACATCCCCGCAAGGACGCTGTTGGACTTGGCGGCGATGCCCTGGAGCTCCTCGGCGGACAGATTGCCGGCGCCGGGCAGTTCACGTTCGATCAGGTAGCGAGGCATGGGAGGGTCCTTTCGCTGGCGGAAGCGGTCGCCACCAGTGTCCGCCCGGGAGGCGCCCGCGTACATCGGTGCGATCACCTAGATTTCGCGGAACGCAATCCGGTCGTGGCGGGAGGCCTGCACCTGAGAGACTTGCGCCCATGCTCCGCTGGCTTACTGCGGGAGAGTCCCACGGCCCCTCCCTCGTCGCGATCCTCGAAGGTCTGCCCGCCCACGTGCGGGTGACGTCGTCCGACATCCAGGACGCGCTCGCGCGTCGTCGGCTCGGCTTCGGCCGCGGGGCTCGGATGCAGTTCGAGCAGGACGCGGTCCGGATCATCGGCGGCGTCCGTCACGGCGAGACGCAGGGCGGTCCGGTCGCCATCGAGGTCGGCAACACCGAGTGGCCCAAGTGGGAGACCGTCATGTCGGCCGACCCGGTGGACCCGTCGCTGCTCAAGGAGACCGGTCGCAACGCCGCATTGACCCGTCCACGTCCCGGCCATGCGGACCTGGTCGGGATGCAGAAGTACGACTTCGCCGAGGCTCGGCCGATCCTCGAGCGGGCCTCCGCGCGGGAGACCGCTGCCCGGGTCGCCCTCGGCCGCGTGGCGACGGCGTTCCTCGAGCAGGTGCTGGGCGCCACCGTCCTGTCCCATGTCGTCGAGCTCGGCGGAGTGCCGGCGCCCAAGGGGTCGGTGCCGGAGCCCGACGACCTGGCGCGCATCGACGAGGACCCCGTGCGCTGCCTCGACGCCGACGCGTCGAAGGCGATGGTGGCGCGCATCGAGGAGGCGCACAAGGATGGCGACACCCTGGGCGGCGTCGTCGAGGTGGTCGTCTACGGCCTGCCGCCCGGCCTCGGATCGCACGTGCACTGGGATCGTCGGCTCGACGCGCGCCTCGCCGGCGCCCTGATGGGCATCCAGGCGATCAAGGGCGTCGAGGTCGGCGACGGCTTCGAGACCGCCGCCACGCCTGGCTCTCTCGCCCATGACGAGATCATCCGCACCGAGGACGGCATCCGCCGCACCACCGGACGATCCGGCGGCACCGAGGGCGGGATGAGCACCGGCGAGATCCTGCGCGTGCGGGCTGCCATGAAGCCCATCGCCACCGTTCCGCGGGCGCTCAGGACAATCGACGTCGCCACGGGCGAGGAGGCGGTCGCCCATCACCAGCGCTCGGACGTCTGCGCGGTGCCGGCGGCCGGCGTGGTCGCCGAGGCGATGGTGGCGCTGGTCCTCGCGGACGCGGTGATCGAGAAGTTCGGCGGCGATTCCGTCGGCGAGACCAAGCGCAACGTCGAGAGCTACCTGGGAGCACTGCGGTTCACATGAGCCCCCGAGTCGTTCTCATCGGCGCGATGGGTGCCGGGAAGACCACCATCGGCGGCCTGCTCGCCGACGCCTGGGGGATCGCCTTGCGGGATACCGACCAGGACGTCGAGACAGCGACCGGCCGATCGATCAGCGACATCTTCGTCGAGGATGGGGAAGCCACGTTCCGAGCCTTGGAGCGTGCCGCCGTCGCGGCGGCGCTCACGGAGCACGAGGGCGTTCTGGCACTGGGCGGCGGGGCGGTGCTCGACGCCGAGACCCAGAAGCTGCTGGCCGACCAGGCCGTGGTCTACCTCCAGGTGGGTCTTGCCGACGCGAGTCAACGCGTCGGACTCGGGACCTCTCGCCCGCTCCTGCTGGGCAACGTGCGGGGTCGGGTCAAGCAGCTCCTCGATGAGCGAGCGCCGGTCTACGAGAGGCTGGCCACGATCACGGTGAGCACCGATGGTCGACCGCCCGAGGACATCGCGGACGAGGTCCGCCGGAAGGTGGAGGAGCGGGACACCGATGACTGAACGGATCGCCCGGCTGGAGGTCCCCGGCCGCTACGAGGTGGTCGTGGGCAATGGCGTGCTCGACGAGGTGCTCCGCATGTTCGGCCAGGCTCCGACGCGGGCGGCGGTCTGCGCACCGGTCGCGCTGCCGGACCTGGCGACGCCGATCATCGCCGCGCTCGAGAGCGCGGGCAGTCAGGTGCTGCGCCTGGATCTTCCCGATGGCGAGGCCGCGAAGACGGCGGCCGTCGCGGTCGAGGCATGGGAGGCCCTGGGCGCTGCCGGCTTCACCCGATCGGACGTGGTTGTCACCGTCGGCGGCGGCGCCACGACGGATATGGGTGGCTTCATCGCGGCGACCTGGCTGCGCGGTGTGCGTGTCGTCCACGTGCCCACGACCCTGCTCGCCATGGTCGACGCGGCCGTCGGCGGTAAGACCGGCATGAACACGAGCGCGGGCAAGAACCTCGTCGGTTCGTTCCACGAGCCTGCCGGGGTGGTCTGCGACCTCGACTGCCTCCGCACGCTGCCGGCGACGGAGCTCGTCGCGGGCCTCGCCGAGGTGCTCAAGTGCGGCTTCATCGCCGACCCGGAGATCCTGGCCGTCGCCGATCGCTCGCCTGAGGCGCTCCTGGATCCGGACAGCTCGGAGCTGCGCGAGGTCGTCGAACGCGCCATCCGCGTGAAGGTGGACATCGTGGCCGACGACCTCCGCGAGACCGGCGGCCGGGACGGCCACCCCGGCCGCGAGGCGCTGAACTACGGCCACACCTTCGCGCACGCGCTGGAGAAGGCCACCGACTACCGGATGCGGCACGGCGACGCCGTCGCGTTGGGCATGGTCTTCGTCGCGGAGCTCTCCCGGCAGTCGGGACACATCGACGAGACCCTCGCCGCGCGCCACGCCCAGGTGCTGGAGTCGGTCGGCCTGCCGACCTCGTTCGACCATCCGCGGGTGCGCTCGCTCGATCTCGCCGGCCACCCGTTCGACGAGTTCCTCGCGGCCATGCGGGTGGACAAGAAGGCGCGTGGCGCCCAGTTGCGCTTCGTGGTGCTGGACGGGTTGGCTCGTCCCGTGACGGTTGCCGACCCGGCTCTGGAAGACCTCCGTGCTGCGCACGCGAAGGTGGCGCACCCATGAAGCGCGTCCTGGTGCTCAACGGACCCAACCTGGGGCGCCTCGGCCGTCGTCAGCCCGAGATCTACGGCGCGACCACGCACGCCGAGCTGGCGGAGCTGTGCCGATCTTGGGGCGCCGACCTCGGACTCGACGTCGAGACGCGGCAGACCAACCACGAGGGCGAGCTGCTGGACTGGCTGAATCGGGCGGCCGACGACCGGACCCCGGTGGTCCTGAACGCCGGCGCTTGGACTCACTACTCGCTGGCCCTCTACGACGCCTGCGCGCAGTTGGAGGCGGCGCTGGTCGAGGTGCACATCTCGGAACCCAAGCAACGTCCCGAAGAGTTCCGGCACACCTCCTACGTCGAGCCGCACGCCGCGCTGACCATCTCCGGCCACGGCATCGACGGCTATCGAGAAGCCCTCGAGTTCCTCGCACGCTCGTGACTCCTCCCGTCGTGGTCATCGGTGGCGGCATCGTCGGCCTGGCCACGGCGCGGAACCTGGCTCGGCGCGGAGAGGACGTCGTCGTCCTCGAGAAGGAGGCGGACCTCGCCGCCCATCAGACCGGGCGTAACTCAGGGGTCATCCATTCCGGGCTCTACTACGCGCCAGGGAGCCTCAAGGCGCGCATGGCCGTTGCCGGCGCTCGCTCGATGGTGGCCTTCGCCCAAGAGCACGACCTTGCGCACGAGGTCTGCGGGAAGCTCGTCGTGGCGGTCGATGAGTCGGAGCTCCCCGGCCTGCAGGAGCTCGCGCAGCGCGCCGAGGCGAACGGGGTCCCGGCGCGGCTCGTCACCACCGAGGAGGCTCGCGAGCTCGAGCCGCACGTGTCCTGCGTCGCAGCCCTCCAGGTCGCCTCGACGGGCATCATCGACTATCGGGCGGTCAGCCGAGCGATGGCGGCCGACGTCGCCCGTAGCGGTGAGGTCCGCCTCGGCGAGGCGTTCCGAGGGGTCACCCGGGACGGGTCGCGACTGCGGGTGCTGACCACCTCGGGCGAGGTCACCGCCTCGGCGCTGGTGAACTGTGGCGGTCTGCAGACCGACCGGATCGCGCGGGCGTGCGGACTCGAGCCCGAGGCCCGCATCGTCCCGTTCCGCGGCGAGTAC
>JBQCJL010000008.1:0-4778 GCA_051952795.1 Marmoricola sp. | reverse complement strand
ACCCCGACCCAGGCCCAGGCGCAGATGCATAACGTGGTCTACGGCCACTCCGGCGGACAGCAGGCAGCCATCGTGGTCTGCTCGGGCGTGCGCCTGAGCAACGGCAGCTACACGCGTCGGACGATCTTCATCGCGCAGGCCGTCCTGCCGTAACCGACGGTCGAGCAGCCGATCAGTCGTCGAGGATCGGCTGCTTGGGCAGCTTCTTAACCCGCGCGCGCCGCTGCGGTCGCGTGGGGATCATCGAGCGCATCTCCTCGAGCTTGCCGAAGCAGAGCAGCCGATCCTCGGCCTCGAGGACGTGGCGGTCGAAGGGATTGGGGATCACCTGGGTGCCGCGGTGCAGTGTCAGCACGGTGATGTCGCGCTCGCGCAGCCCCGAGTCGCCGAGCTTCTTGCCGACGAGGTCGGCATCCCCGTGGACAACCAGCTCGGCCACGCCGTACCCGGTGGAGACCGACAGGCGTTCGCGGACGTCGATCTGGGGGAAGGCAACCTGGTTATCGATGTAGTCGATGATCGCGCCGGCGACATCGAGTTTCGTGGCCTCCTCGATGCCCTCGAGTCCGGGGGAGGAGTTCACCTCCATCACGAGCGGGCCCTCGTCGCCCTCGAGCATGTCCACACCGGCGACCTTCAGCCCCATGATCTGAGCCGCGCGCACGGCGGTGCGCTCGTACTCGGGATCGAGGTCGACCTTCTCGACGGTCCCGCCGCGGTGAACATTGGAGCGGAACTCGTCGCCCTTCGCGCTGCGCCGCATCGCCGCGACGACGCGGTCCCCGACCACCAGGGCACGCACGTCCCGCCCCTTGCTCTCCTTGACGAACTGCTGGATCAGCACGTTCTGACGGGTGGACTGGAGGGTCTCGATGATCGCCTCGGCGACCTTGAGCTGCGGAGCGAGGATCACGCCGATGCCCTGGGTGCCCTCCAGCAGCTTGATGACGACCGGAGCGCCGCCGACCTGACGGATCGCCGGCAGCACATCGGCGCGGTCCTGGACGAACATCGTGGGCGGCATGTCGATGTTGTGCCGGGACAGGATCTGGAAGCACCGCAGCTTGTCGCGAGAGTTCGTGATGCCGCTCGCGGTGTTCGGCGTGTAGACGTCC
The DNA here is from genome assembly GCA_051952795.1 of Marmoricola sp. Lineage (GTDB taxonomy): Bacteria > Actinomycetota > Actinomycetes > Propionibacteriales > Nocardioidaceae > Marmoricola. The sequence goes on along the minus strand of JBQCJL010000008.1, from coordinate 3,663 downwards.
ATCTGCTCGAACTGACGGACGACCGCGGTGCCGAAGTAGGTGATCGAGTTGCCGATCCGCGGGAGCACCGCGTCGTAGTCGGACAGCTGTCGTCCGCGGAACTGCAGATCCGGTACCTCGGAGGACAGGTCGATGGCGAAGCGCAGCGTATTGAGCACCTTCACCTGGTGTCCGCGATCGAGAGCGGCGGAGCGCAGCCGTTGGGTGCTGTACGACCTCGGAGCCCTGGAGAGGATCGCGAGCTTCATGGTGATGGACCACCGACCTGGTTTGATAGCGGCGTGGCAAAGGAGGCGAAGCGAACCAGTGCCCATTCAAGCAGCCCTGCGGTGACCGCGGGGTGGCGCGAGTGGGTGGGGCTTCCGGACGTCGGCGTGGACCATATCAAGGCCAAGTTGGACACCGGTGCGCGCTCGTCGGCCCTGCACGCCTTCGACCTGCACGAGTTCGAGCGCGACGGGGCGACGTGGGTGCGCTTCTCGGTGCATCCGTGGCAGCGGTCGGCGGCGGACCAGCAGACGGTCGAGCTGCCGGTGCACGACCGGCGCTCCATCCGCAGCAGCACCGGGCACGTTCAGCAGCGCTATGTGGTGCGGATGAACCTGCGCCTGATGGACAAGACGTTCGCCGTCGACGTCACCCTGGCGCGACGCGACTCGATGGGGTTCCGCCTGCTCATCGGTCGGGAGGCGCTGCGGCACGGCTTCGTCGTGGACTCCGGCCGCAGCTATCTCGGTGGCCGCCCACCCAAGCAGGTGCGCCGCCGCAACCGCGGCGACGTGCGCGAGGACTAGTAGGTCCCCTTGATCACGAAGAACGAGCCGCGGATCGTCCCTGCGAGCTTGGACTTCTGACGAGCGAACTTGAAGCGCTCGGCGAGTTCGGCGGGGATCTCCATGCCGTCCGAGAGCTTGAAGCCGACGGCGCGCTTGCCGCTGTCCGCGATCGTGTACATGACGTTGATCGACAGGCCGGACTCGTAGAAGACGTAGGCCATCCGGATCCCGTCGACCTCGAAGGCCGTCGCCTCCAGCGGCTTGGACGCGATCACGATGTCGCGCTCGTCCTTGAGGATCTTGTGGATCCAGTCGACGACGTCCTGGGCCTGGTCGGCCGGCTCGGTGGTGAAGGTGTGGTCGTACTTGTTCTTGTAGTCGCGCGCCTCGTTGGCGCGCAGACCGGCCAGTGCCTCGGCTACGGGAGAGGTCTCCAGACCGATGGTCGAGACGTCGGTGAAGTCGACTGCGTAGGACATGGGTTCTCCTTGAGTGGGCCGCCTGTGGCGGTGTGTTCAACACTCTGACGGATGTGCTCGCCGCAGTGTGACACGGCGGGGCCCATGAGCCTCAGGCGAAGTAGACGACGCTGACCAACCCGGCCACGAAGCAATAGCCCGCGAAGACGTAGAGGCTGCGGTTCTCGAAGAACTTGGTGAGGAACTTGATCGCGAAGAGCGCCGCGATGAACGCTGCCGCCGAGCCGACCAGAACCTGGCCGACGATGTGGCTGCCGTTGTGGAAGAGGCTCGGGACCTTCAGGACGCCCGCCGCGAAGATGACGGGGGTGGCCAGCAGGAACGAGAAGACCACCGATGTCTCGTGGTCGAGCCCACGGAGCAGACTGGCGACCATGGTGATGCCCGATCGGCTGATGCCGGCGAGGAGCGCGAGCGTCTCGGCGAAGCCGATCACGATCGCGTCGCGCCAGGTCACCTTCGCGACGATCGCGTTCTCGTCGACGTCGTGCTCGGCCGCGATCTCGATCGAGGCGGGCTCGGACGGCACCTCGGCGCGACGGCGCAGACGCTCACCCGCGAAGAGGATCAGCCCGTTGACGGTCAGGAAGATCGCGGCGGCCTCGGGCTTGGCGAACAGCGTCCGGAAGGTGTGCTCGAGCGCGAGACCCAGGATGCCGACGGGAATCGTGGCGACGATGATCAGCCAGCCCAGGCGCTGGGTCTGGGTCTCGATCCGGCGGGTCTTGAACGTGGTGAGGACACCGCCGATGATGCGCAGCCAGGTGCGCCAGAAGTAGACGAGCAGGGCGAGCGCGGTCGCCACGTGCAGAGCCACGATGAACGACAGGAACTGGGAGCCCTCGCTGTTCTGGGTGGACTGCTGGGTGACCAGCGCACGCCAGCTGCCGCCGATCCACGCCGGCACGAGCACGGAGTGGCCCAGGCTGGAGATCGGGAACAGCTCGGTGATGCCCTGGAGGGCTCCGAGGACGACTGCCTGCAGGTACGAGAGTCCGAACACAGCGTCGAGGGTGCGACAGCAACCTGTCAGGGACATGAAACGGTGGCATCGTGGGTGTCGTGATCACGCCTGAGGTGCGCGCCGCGCGGGAGAAGCTCGTCCTCGACCACTTCCACGACGAGGTGGCTCAGGATTGGGACCAGACCCTGTCCACGTTCCCGCATCCGCACTACGAACTGATCCCCATGCTGCTGGTCCATGACGGCGACACCGACGTGCGGCGCTACTACGCGGACACGCGGATCGCCTTCCCCGACCAGGACCACGAGATCATCAGCCTGCGGCACAGCGAGGACGCGGTGATCGTGGAGTTCTGGCTGCTCGGAACCCACCTCGGCCCGTTGGGCGCCATCCCGCCCACGGGTAGCAGGCACCGCACCCGCATGACCGCGTTCTTCATCTTCGACGAGGACGAGCGGCTGGTCTGCGAGCGCGTCTACTTCGATCGGCTCACGATGGTGACGCAGCTGTTGCGCGGGATCGATCTCAAGAGGCCGGGCAATTGGGTCACCCTGGGGCGGAGGGTCGTCGGCCTTCTGCGGATGGCGGGGGAGGAGCCGGATCCACGCCTGACCGACACGACAGCTCCGGAGTTTCCCGACTACGTCTACGAGCGACACCGCAAGAGCTGACAGTTCGACCGCAACAAGTGCAAGGTCGGCGTCAATAAGGGCGAGGTCGGCGTCAGGGGCGGGCGAGGTCCGTGGTCTCGACGGCCAACATGACCGCTCCGATCAGGGACGCGCGGTCGCCCAGCGCTGAGGTGACCACCGGCGTGGGCTCGGAGCCGGCGAACACGTGCCGCCGCATGCCGGACCGGGCCGAGTCCAGCAGCAGGTCGCCGGCGCGGGACATGTCCCCACCGACCACGATGATGCCGGGATCGAGCAGGTTGGCCACCATCGCGAAGCCCCAGCCGAGGTGCCACCCCGCGTCCTCGAAGACGCGGCGGGCGGCGACATTCCCCTCCAGCGCCGCGGCGACGATCGCATGATGGTCGGCGCCGGGAAGGTGGCCGGCCATCATCTCCCGCGCCATCGTGCTCGAGGTGTAGGCCTCGAGGCAGCCACGACTGCCGCACCGGCACAGCGGGCCCTGCTCGTCGTAGGTCAGGTGGCCGAGCTCGCCCGCGATCCCGCCGGCACCCGCGAAGATCCGGCCGTCCACCACGATGCCCGCACCCAGACCGCTCGACACCTTCACGAAGACGACCTCGGAGTGACCGCGACCGGCGCCCTGGTGGCACTCGGCCAGAGCCCCGAGGTTGGCATCGTTCTGGACCACGACCGGGCGGCCGAAGGCGCGCTCGGCGACCGCGCTGACCTGCACGTCGGCCCAGCCCGGCATGATCGCCGTACCGAGCACGCGTCCGCGCGACATGGGGGCGGGCAGGCCCATCCCGATG
>JBQCJL010000007.1:0-2988 GCA_051952795.1 Marmoricola sp. | reverse complement strand
CGTCGCCCAGTTGCGGACGCGCGCGCCGTCGGAGTGGAACAGCCCGCGCAGGAAGTCGGCGGGATGCTCCTCGACGATCCGCCACTGCCACGGTGCCATCCCGAGGGCGCGCTCGTGCTTGCGCCCGGGGCCGTGCTGGGGGAACAGGCACGGCCAGTGCTTCCACGAGACTGTGCACACCACGCAGCCCGGGCGGTGGCGCAGGTGCGGACGACCACCGGGCTTGACCCGGAGCATGAGTTCGAGGATGTGCTCGGTCAACGCGGTGTACTGCGCGTCGTTGGCGATGTGCAGCCCGAAGACTCCACGTCGCTGCGCGGAGATGTGTCCATCGCCGAGGTACCAGCCGAACAGTTCCGCGAAGGCTTCCTCGTCGATCGGGACACCGTCGCAACGAGGACACTGCGCGCGTGTATGACCTTGGCCGCGAGCCTGTCCGCGTCGTTCGTAGTCTCGCCGCCAGCGCCGGATCGTCTTGACCGAGACGCCGTGCAGCGACGCATTGTCGGCATCGCCCATGCCGCGTCGCGAGGCTTCGAGCGCACTTGCGACGGTCGCGTCGGAGCGAACGTGCACCATCGCCTCATCGTCGCGTCGGCCACCGACAGTGCCTCAGGAAAAAAGAGTGCCGGGTGTGGGATTCGAACCCACACGTCCTTTCGGACAATGAGGTTTGAGCTCATCGCGTATGCCATTCCGCCAACCCGGCTCGCCGGTCGTCCCGCTGCGTGACCGGATCGACCGGCGCCCACCGTACCGGACCCGGAGCCCCGCCCCGGTCCCTGGGCTAGCCTGTCGCGCGTGACCGAGAGCGGACGACGGCGGGTGGTGATCGCCGAGGACGAGGCGCTGATCCGGCTCGACCTCAAGGAGATGCTCGAGGAGGAGGGGTACGACGTCGTGGGCGAGGCCGGCGACGGCCAGGCCGCCATCGAGCTGGCGGAGACGCTGCGACCCGACCTGGTGGTCCTCGACGTCAAGATGCCGCGGCTCGACGGGATCGCCGCGGCGGAGCGGATCGCGGGCGCGCGGGTCGCGCCGGTGGTGATCCTGACCGCGTTCAGCCAGCGTGATCTGGTCGAGCGGGCCCGCGACGCGGGGGCGATGGCGTACCTGGTCAAGCCGTTCACGAAGGCCGAGCTGGTGCCCGCGGTCGAGATGGCGGTCAGCCGCTACCGGGAGATCCAGACCCTGGAGGCCGAGGTCGCGGACCTGCAGGACCGGCTCGAGACCCGCAAGGTCGTCGACCGCGCGAAGGCGGTCCTGCAGGAGCGGCTCGGGATCGACGAACCGGCGGCGTTCCGCTGGATCCAGAAGACCGCGATGGACCTGCGGCTCTCGATGCGCCAGGTGGCCGAGGGCGTGATCGAGCACGGCCCGGCGATCGCCGAGCGCGGCTGAGGTCCCCATACACCCGCGCTGCGCGCGGGTGTATCGACCACCGAGCAGGAGCACCCGCGCTGCGCGCGGCTACGCGCCCACCGGTCGCTCAGGCGACGCCGAGGTAGGCCTCCTTGATCGCCGGGTTGGCGAGCAGCTCCTTGCCGGTCCCGGAGTGGGTGATCTCTCCGGTCTCGAGCACGTAGGCCTGGTGCGCGATCGCGAGGGCCTGGTTGGCGTTCTGCTCGACGAGCAGCACCGTGGTGCCCTGCTCGTTGACCTGCCGGATGATCTTGAAGACCTGCCGGATGAACTGCGGCGCCAGGCCCATCGAAGGCTCGTCGAGGAGCAGCAGCTTGGGCCGCGACATCAGCGCCCGGCCGATCGCGAGCATCTGCTGCTCGCCACCGGAGAGCGTGCCGCCCTTCTGGTGCAGCCGCTCCTTCACCCGTGGGAACAGGTCGTACACGCGCTCGAGGTCGTCCTTGAGGGCGCTCTTGTCGGTGCGGCCGTAGGCGCCCATGTCGAGGTTCTCGGCCACCGTCATCGCCGGGAAGATGCCGCGACCCTCGGGGGCCAGCGAGATGCCCTCCTTGACGCGCTTGTGGCCGCGCACCTTGGTGATGTCGTTGCCCTCGAAGGTGATCGACCCGGAGGAGAGGTTCAGCAGCCCGGCGATCGCGCGCATCGTCGTGGTCTTCCCGGCGCCGTTGGCGCCGATCAGGGTGACCACCTGGCCCTCCTCGACGGTGATGCTCAGGTCCTTGAGGGCCTGGATCCGCCCGTAGTGGACCGACATGTCCTTGATCTCAAGCAGCGCCATCGTCGGCTTCCTCTCCCAGGTAGGCGGAGATCACCGCAGGGTTCTCCCTGATCTCCTGCGGCTTGCCCTCCGCGAGCAGCTTGCCGAACTCGAGGACGACGATCCGGTCGGTGACGCCCATGACCAGCCGCATGTCGTGCTCGATCAGCAGCACGGTGTACCCGTCGTCCCGGATGGTGCGGATGAGTTCCATCAGGTTGTCCTTCTCCGCCGGGTTGAACCCCGCGGCCGGCTCGTCGAGGCACAGCAGCTTCGGGTCGGTGGCGAGCGCGCGGGCGATCTCCAGGCGGCGCTGGTGGCCGTAGGGGAGCGCGCTGGCCTTGGTCATCGCGGCGTCGCCGATCCCGACGAACTCCAGCAGGGCCATGCCCCGCTCGATCGTCGACCTCTCCTCGGCGCGGTGCCGCGGCCGGCCCAGCATCGCCCCGAACAGGCTGGTGTGGTGTCGGGTGTCGAGCCCGACCGCGACGTTCTCCAGCGCGGTCATCTCACCCCACAGGCGGATGTTCTGGAAGGTGCGGGCCAGGCCGAGCCGGGTGATCTTGTGCTGCTTCTTGCCGACGATCGACTGGCCCTCGAGGCGGACGTCGCCGCCGCTGGGCTTGTAGACGCCGGTCATCGCGTTGAAGCACGTGGTCTTGCCGGCACCGTTCGGGCCGATCAGGCCGAGGATCTCGCCGCGCTTGATGTCGAAGCTGACCGCATCGAGGGCCGTCAGGCCACCGAAGCGGACCGAGAGGTTGTCGATCTCGACGAGCGTCTCGCCCATGCCCACGGCGATGTCG
>JBQCJL010000006.1:0-9108 GCA_051952795.1 Marmoricola sp. | reverse complement strand
AGACCCTCGACGTGACCACCGGTCGTCTGCGCCAGAAGCTCGAGGAGAGCGGCGCGCCGGCCAGCATCGTCACGGTCCGCGGCGTGGGCTTCCGGCTGGAACTGGGCTGATCGATGCGACGGCGGCTGGTTGCGGCTTTCATCGGACTGGCCGTCCTCGTGGTGGCCCTCTACGTCGTGCCGCGTGCTTACGTCGTCTCCGACCTGATCCACAGTTCCGAGCAGCACCGTGTCGATGACACCGCCACGCTGGTCGCCCACATCATCGGCGACGGCAGCGCACCAGTCAGCACCTCCTTCCTCGACTCCATCAACGGCGACTACGAGTGGATCGTGGTCCGTCGGGGCGCCGACGCGATCACGACCACCGGTGCGGAGCGCGGCGCCGGCGAGAACGACCTGACCGCGACGCGCTCCATCGCCGGCGGCACGGTCACGGTGGGACTCAGCGGATCGGTGGTCTCCTCCGCGGTCAGCGATGCGCTCGTCCCGCTGATCCTGCTGGGTCTGGGCATCATCCTCGCGGCCGCGCTCGCCGGCTACCTGCTGGCGAGGAGGTTCGCGCAACCGTTCCAGGAGCTCGCGGTTGCGGCTCGCGGTCTCGGCGAGGGGCGGCTGCGACCCGCACTTCCGCGCTACAGCGTCGCGGAGCATCGCGCCATCGCCAAGGCGTTGACGGACAGCGGCGAGCAGATCGAGGCGATGCTGGCACACGAGCGCACGGTGGCGGCCCATGCCTCGCACGAGCTCCGGACCCCGATCGCGGCGCTGCGCCTCGAGCTCGAGGACGTGGCGCTGTGGCCGGAGACCCCCGCGTCGGTCGCGACCCAGCTCCGCACCGCGACCGGTGAGCTCGACCGGCTGGCGAGCGCCGTCGGCGACCTGCTCACGCTGTCGCGCCAGCACCGCGAGCGCGACGAGGTCGACGTGAACATGGAGGATCTGGTCGACGAGACCCTGCACGGGCTCGACCAGGGGCAAGGCCGCGTCGTCCATGTCCGGCACGGCAGTGTTCCCGCCCGCCTCGACCCTGCTCCCGTCAAGCAGTTGGTCCGGACCGTCATCGAGCTCGCCCTGGCGGGCGGAGGAGGCAGCGTCCACGTCTCCTCCAGCAGCGCCGGGAGTCACGTCGAGGTTCGGGTCGCGCAGGATTCCGCGGCCGTCTCGGGGACGGCCACGCCTGCCGCGCTGGCCGAGTTGGCGGCCTCCCTCGGGGCTCGGCTCGCCCGGGATGCGTCAGGTTTCGTCATTCGTTTGCCCGCGCACTTACCCGGGTGACGGCACACTGGTCGGCGTGATCGATCTCGACCCAGCGGACCAGCAGCTCAGCCTCTACGGGGTGCTGACGGCGCCAGCCGACCGCGACCTCCAAGCGCTCGTGGACCTGGCGGCGATGGTCTGCGACGTGCCGACCGCCGCCATCAACCTGATCTCCTCGGACAGTCAGCATCAGATCGCCACGGCCGGCGGCATCGACCCCTCGGTGTGCTCCCGCGACGACTCGATGTGCGCGGCCGTCATCGAGGACCGCCGGGTCGTCGTCGTCGAGGATGCGCGGGTCGACCCTCGCTTCGAGACCAATCCCTTCGTCACGGGCATCATCGGGAAGGTTCGCTTCTACGCGTCGGCTCCCCTCACCACGCCCGGCGGCGTGACCATCGGGCGGCTGTGCGTCTTCGATGACGTTCCTCATGAGCTCAGCGCGAGGCGAGCCGAGGTGCTCACGGTCCTCGCCGCGCGGATCGTCGATGTGCTCGAGCTCCGTCTTCGAACCCGGGAGCTCGAGGCGATCAAGGATGAGCTCCATCGCTCCAACGAGTCCTTGAGTCTGTTCGCGGGTCAGGTGAGCCACGACCTGCTGCAACCACTGACCGCGGTGCTGGCGAATGCCGAGCTGCTGACCTTCGAGCCGTCCGTGGCCGAGGACCCCGAGGCGACCAAGCTCGCCCAGGCGACGCTGGCGGCCGGCGACCGGATGGCTCGACTGATCGACACGATCCTCGCCTACGCACGAGCGGGTGGGCGCTTGGAGGTGGTCGAGGTTCCGCTCGACCGGCTCATCAACGACCTGCGGGCCGACCTCTCGGTGACCCTGGCTCAGCGCGACGCCGAGATCCGCGCCGTGGAGCTCCCCGTCGTCCGTGCCGACCGCCAGCAGCTCCACGCCATCCTCCAGAACCTGATCTCCAACGCGATCAAGTTCACCCCCGCCCACACCCGTCCGATCGTCCGCATCACCGCGACGCTCGACGATGGCGCTTGGCGCATCGCGGTGACCGACAACGGAGCCGGCATCCCGCCCGAGCGGCGGGAGGCGGTCTTCGATCTGTACTCGCGGGGGGATCTCACCGTCGGAGGCACGGGCATCGGACTCGCCACGGTGCGCCGCGCGGTGGAGGCACATGGAGGCGACGTCGGCATCGAGGATGCACCTGACGGCGGCACGACGGTCTGGTTCTCGCTACCGCGGTAGCGAGGTGTGGGCCTCGCCCGAGGCGTCAGAACCCGGTTGCCCGGAGGCCGTGCAGAACCAGCTCCACGCCGATCGCCAGGATCAGGAAGCCGAGGATCCGCATCAGCGCGCCGATGCCGGTCGGGCCGAGACGGTCGACGATCGGCGTCGCCTCGCCCAGCAGCACCGCGACGAAGACGCCGATCAGAGCGCACGCGATGAGGACGCCGATCCGGTCCGACCAGTGCGGATGCTCCGCCGTCAGCGCGATGACCACGCCGATCGCGCCCGGTCCGGCCACCATGGGCAGCGCCATCGGGGAGAAGGCGACATCGGGCTTGGACTCGGCGTCCTCCTTCTCGGACTTCCGCAGCACCGGATTGGCCACCAGCATCGTGAAGCCGGCGTGGGCGACCACGAGCCCACCGGCGATCTGGAGCGCGCCCAGACTGATGCCGAAGGCCGACAGCAGCAGCGAGCCGAACAGCGCGAACACCGCGAGGATCAGGAAGACGTAGACGCCGGTGCGCAGGCCCTGACGGCGGACCTCCTCCTTGCTGTAGCCCCCGGTCAGGCCCGCGTAGATGGCGAGGCCTCCCACCGGATTCGTGATCGGGAGGAGCGCCCCGAGGGCGGCGGCAGCGACGGTGATCGATTCCATGGCCGACGTGTACCCGCGTCCTCGCGGAGACCATGCATCACGCCGCCATGACCATGATCACGTCGGGCGGCGTGGTGGGCGCGGAACCAGCCTGGGCACGCGATCGATGATCGCCTGATAGGACGGTCGTCGCTCCAGGCTGCGCTGCTCCATCATCGGGATGCTCGCCCCCTCGAACATCGCGATCATGGCGACCGCCCCCAGGATCAACCACCACCAGTCGCGCGGAGCACCCGCGATGCCGAACAGGGCGAGGGCGACCCAGAAGCTGATCTCACCGAAGTAGTTGGGATGGCGCGACCACGCCCAGAGACCCTGGTCCATGGCCTGGCCGGGTTGCCGCACGCGGATGAAGCGCCGCATCTGCCCATCCGCGACGAACTGCAGCACCGGGGCGCCGAGGCCGATGACGAGCGCGACGCCGTCGAGCCAGGTCAACGCGTGCCCCGGCCGGGCGACGACCGCGTAGGCCGGAACCAGGGCGAGGAAGACGATCATCGTGGGGAACACGTGGATGGCGAGGAGATCCACGACCGCCTCCAGTCGGCCGGACCGGTCGCGCAGCATCGGGTAGCGCCAGTCCTCGTGGTGCATGCCGGGCCAGTCCTGAACCCAGTTGGCCGTCAATCGAATGGCCCAGACGAACACCACGACCGTCAGCAACACGGCCCTGGCCCTGTCGACTCCGGAGTCATCCGCGGAGATCCACCAGGCCACCACCAGGTAGGGCGGCAGCACGCTCCAATACGGGTCGTAGCAGCTCGAGTTGTGCTCGAGCCGGCTCGCGATGAACACCACGACGGTCGCGAGCAGGTCCGCGAGGAGTCCGTCCAGCCACAGCCAGCGGGTGTCCGGCCCCCAGGCCAGCCAGGCGGTCGCGACCATCAGCGCGATGAGATAGATCAACCCGATCCGAATCAGCGAAGCGGCCTTGTCCATGAAGGGACCGTAGTGCAAGGCTCGAGGCATGACGTCCATCAACAAGATCGCGGTGGCCATGTTCACCGTGTCCAACCAGGACGACGCGATCGCCTTCTACACCGAGAAGCTCGGCTGGGAGCTCAAGTCCGACGTGGGCTGGGGCGAAGGCGCCGAGGCAGGCCGGTGGGTCGAGGTGGCGCCGCCGTCGTCGACGACCCACCTCGCGCTCAACCCCCCGATGGCCGGCGAGCCCGGCGGCGGCGGGATCGGCGTCGAGACCGATGACCTCGAGGGCGAGTACACCCGGCTGAGCGCGCTCGACGGGGTCGAGGTCGGCGAGCCGATGGGCGGCGAGGGCCCGGTCCCGAGGATGTTCTCGGTCATCGACCCCGACGGGAACTGGGTCTGGGTCGTCCAGGCGGGCTAGTGCCGCCGACGTCGTGGGGGGCCATCGTCCTCGCGGGTGCGCGCAGCGAGCGGCTCGGTGGCATCGACAAGGCGATGATCGAGCTCAGTGGCATCACCCTGCTGGACCGCGTGCTCGCAGCGACGGCGAGCGCTGACCACGTGGTCGTCGTCGGTCCGCAGCGCACGGTCGCCGCCTCCGTTCGGTGGTGCGAGGAGGATCCGCCGGGCGGCGGTCCGGTTCCGGCCCTCGCCGCCGGCCTGGCGGTCGCCCCTCCGAGCGGCATCGTGGTGCTGCTGGCCTCCGACCTGCCGTTCATCGGCGAGGGCGTCGAGGCGTTGGTGGCGGCGCTGGACTCCGCGGCGGATGTCGCCGTGCTCGTCGATGCTGACGGTCGCGCCAACTACCTGGCGTCGGCCTGGCGCCGAAACCAGCTCGAGGCCGCCCTAACCCGGATCGGAGATCCGACCGGCCAGTCCATGCGCCGGCTCCTCAACGGCATGACGGTTGCGGAGGTCCGCGATACTGGCGGCTGGGGCGAGGACTGTGACACCTGGGAAGCCCTGGACCGAGCCCGCGAGCGAGGAGTGCCTGACAGCGATGAGTGAAGGACCCACCTTGGACGCCTGGGTGCAGGAGCTGTGCGAGGCGCTGGACCTACCGCCGGAGCTGGCCGCGCACCGATCGCTGATCCTCGACGTCGCCCGCGACGCCGCTCATGGCATCGCGCGTCCCGCTGCGCCCCTGACCACCTTTCTGGTCGGCTATGCGGCCGGCATGAGCGCAAGCACCTCCGACGGGGTCACACGGGCGGCGGCGATCGCGAGTGCGCGCGCCGTCGAGCGGGAGCACTGAGTGCGGACCGTCATCGAGCATCAGCAGGTTGTCGCCGAGCTGCTCGATCCAGTCGGTGCGACCACCGTGCCGCTGTCGGAGGCCATCGGCCGCGTGCTGGCGACCGACCTCGCCGCTCCGCTGAGCCTGCCGCCCTTCGACAACTCCGCCATGGACGGCTACGCCGTGCGGGCTGCGGACCTCGAGGCGGCGGGACCTGATTCGCCGGTCCTGCTGCCCGTGGCCGAGGACATCCCCGCAGGCCGCCGGGATCGCTTGGAGCTGAAGCCGGGGACGGCCCATCGGATCATGACCGGCGCGCCGATGCCGGCCGGGGCCGATGCCGTCGTCCCGGTCGAGGTCACCGACGGGGGCACCACCACCGTGGCCATCATGGAGAGCCGAGCTCCGGGCAGCCACGTCCGCTATGCCGGTGAGGATGTCCGAGTCGGCCATCGCGTCCTCGGCACGGGCGCCGTGGTCGGGCCGGCGCAGGTCGGTCTCCTCGCCGCACTCGGAACCACCACGCTCGAGGTGCGCCCGGCGATGCGGGTACTCGTCCTGTCGACCGGCAGTGAGCTGGTCGCCCCCGGCTCGCCCTTGGACTCCGGCCAGATCTACGAGTCCAATGGACCGATGCTCGCCGCCGCTGTCGATGCCGCGGGGGCGCGTGCGACCCTGCTTCGCTTCGTCGCCGACAACGTGAGCGAGTTCCATGCGGCCCTCGCTCCCCACCTGGACGACGTCGACGTCATCGTCACCACGGGCGGGGTCAGCGCCGGTGCCTACGAGGTCGTGAAGGATGCGCTCGCCTCGGAGGACGTCACGTTCACCGGCGTGGCGATGCCGCCGGGCAAGCCGCAGGGCGCGGGCCGCTACCGCGGCATCCCGATCGTGACCTTCCCCGGCAACCCGGTGAGCGCGCTCGTCTCGTTCGAGGTGTTCCTGCGCGCACCCCTGCGTGCGGCGATGGGCTTCACGGACGCGGCGCGGCCGATGGTCACCGCGACCGCTGCCGAGGCCATCGACGCGCCCGCCGGCAAGCGCCAGTTCCGGCGGGGAACGCTGTCCTACGTGCAGGGCTCACCGGTGGTGGACCACGTCGGTCCACCGGCCTCGCACTTCCTCAACGCGCTTGCACACACCAACTGCCTCATCGACATCCCCGAGGACGTCGTCCGGCTCGAGGCCGGCGACGAGGTGACGGTCTGGGCGACCGAGCCGTGACGACGGACCGCCGGATCAGGGCGAGTTGACCCATTCCTCCGTGCCGTCGGCGAACACCTGGCGCTTCCACACCGGCAGCAGGCGCTTGACCTCCTCGACGAGCTCCCCGCAGACCGCGAACGCCGCGGCGCGATGAGCGGAGGCGACGTCGACGACGAAGGCGTGTTCCCCCACGGCGAGCAGGCCGGCCCGATGGGCGACGCGCGCCACCAGCACGGCGTCGTGCTGCGCCAGAACCCGGTCGACGATCTCGCGCAATACCTGCGCCGCCGACGGGTGGGCGACATATTCGAGCTCGACGACGCCGCGACCGTGGTCATGATCGCGCACGATGCCGACGAACGAGACGCGAGCGCCGGCCTGCGCGGGCAGGGTGGCGGACGCGAAGCCCGCCATCGACTCGTCGTCGCCGAGAATGGCCGTCTCGATCATGTCAGCCGCCCGCGAAGGGCGGGAGGACCTCGAGCTCGGCCGAGCCGCCCAGGGCCACGGACCGATCACTGACGCGGGTTCCGTCCAGCAGCACACTGCTCGCCTCCAGGATCGCCGCCATCCTGGCTCCGTGCCGGTCGGTGACCATCGCGAGCACCTCGGCGACGGTCTCGCCCTCGTACTTCTCCTCCGCCACCCCGCTCGCCGCGCGCGCGGAGGCGAAGTAGCGCACCGTCAGCGACGCCATCGATCAGACTCCGCCGCCGGGCTGGTGATCGCCCCCGGCGAGCTGGTCGACCACGTGGTCGATGATCGGAAGAAGTACCGCCAGGCCATCGAGCACGCCGCCGGACGATCCCGGCAGCGTGACGACCAGGACGTCACCGATCGAACCGGCGACGCCGCGCGAGAGGACACTGGTCGGCACGCGGTTGCGGGACTCCAACCGCAGAGCCTCGGCGATGCCCGGGATGGTGCGGTCGAGGAGGGGGGTGATCGCTTCCGGGGTCACGTCGCTCGGCGTCAGCCCGGTGCCGCCGGTGGTGATGATCGCGCGAGCACCACTCCCGATGGCGTCCTGGACCGCACCGCGGATCTGGTCGATGTCGTCCGGCACGACGACGCGAGCGGTGACCTCGTGGCCGGCCTCCGCCAAGCCCGACTCGAGGACGACCCCGGACTCGTCGGGACGATCGCCGTTGGCCGATCGGGTCGAACAGGTGATGACCGCGATTCTCATGCCCGCTCCCATCGGCCGCTGCGACCGCCTTCCTTGCTGACCAGCTCGATGCCGGTGACGCGGCCTGCTCGATCGACCGCCTTGGTCATGTCATAGAGCGTGAGGCCGGCGGCGGCCACCGCGGTCATCGCCTCCATCTCCACTCCGGTGCGCTCCGCGGTGCGGGTGGTCACCTCGATCAGCACCTCGGAGTCTCCGAGCGACAGGTCGACGCTCACCTCGTGCAGACCGATCGGATGGCACAGCGGGATGAGGTCGGCGGTCTTCTTCGCTCCGGTGATCGCCGCGATCCGGGCGACCGCGAGGGCATCGCCCTTGGCCAGCGCCTGATCGCGGAGCAGGTCGATCACGGCCGGCGTCGTCTCGAATCGCCCCCGCGCACGGGCCACGCGGACCGTGACCTCCTTCGCCGAGACGTCGACCATCCGGGCTGCGCCGTCATCGCTGACGTGGGTGAGTCTGTCGGTGGTGGCCACGTGGGAACGCTACTCCGCCCACACGGTGATCGCGCCCGCAGGCAGGGCGACCTGGCAGCCGCTCCCCGCCGACACCGGGTTGTCGGCACCGGTGCGCGCTTGGAGCTCGAGGCCGGCCACCGCGACGGTGAGGAGCGCGGCCGAGCCCAGGTCGACACGATCGACGACCGTGCCGGGCAGGGATCCGGCTTCTCCGGCGGCGGTGATCCGGATGTCCTCGGGTCGCACGGACCACCGGACGGGGGCACCTTCCGCGATCCTGTGGGCTTCCGTCGGCACGATGACTCCGTCCACGCTGATCCCCCGCTCTCCCGCGCTCCGTCCCTCCTGGATGTTCGCCACGCCGAGGAGGCGGGCCACCAGGGGCGAGGCGGGATGCCGGAACACCTCGGCGGTGGGTCCCGCCTGCAGCACGAGCCCCTGATCGATCACGATGACCTCGTCGGCGAGGATCGCCGCCTCCTCGGGATCATGCGTGACCAGAACGGTCGACAGCCCGGCCTCACGCTGCAGGCGTCGCAGCAGCGTCCGCAGCTCCGCTCGGATCGGCGCGTCGAGGGCCGAGAAGGGCTCGTCGAGCAGCACGACGCGGGGCTCGTGACTCAGCGCCTGGGCGATGCTCGCGCGCTGCCGTTGACCCCCCGAGAGCTGCGCCGGCCGCGCATCCACGACCCCCTCGATGCGGAGCTGCTCGATCCACCAGGCGGCCAGTCTCGGATCGACATCCTTAGCGAAGAGGATGTTCTGCCAGGCCGTCCGATCGGGCAGCAGCCCGTGATCCTGGGGGATGTAGCCGAGCGCGCGATGCTCGACCGCCCGGGTGCTGACGTCGTCGGCTCCGAACCGCACCAGCCCCACCGACGGCCCGAGCAGGCCGGCGAGAGCGCGCAGCGTCAGCGACTTGCCTGCGCCGGCGGGTCCCAGGATGGCGGCCCGCGGGCTCTGCGCGGTATGGGCGACC
>JBQCJL010000005.1:0-4986 GCA_051952795.1 Marmoricola sp. | reverse complement strand
GGAACTCCCAGTCGCCGCCCTTGGCCGTCGACAGGACCTCCTCGCTCTCGGTCGGCTGCGCGCCCACATCCGTGCGGATCGGCGTCGGACCCTCCACGATGTGGTTGCGCAACGTCCCCAGTCCCTCGACCTCGACCTCGACGACGTCCCCGGGGTAGACCGTCCGGGAGATCGCCGGCGTCCCGGACATCAGGATGTCGCCGGGATGCAAGGTGATCGTGCGCGCGATGTCGGCGACCAAGTAGTGCATGTCCCACTTCATCTCGCTGGTGTTGCCGTCCTGACGCACCTCGCCGTTGACGATCGTGCGGATCCGCGTGTCGTGGAAGTCCCAGCCCTCGACGACGCCCGGACCGATCGGGCACAGCGTGTCGGCTCCCTTGACGCGGAGCATGGAGCCGGAGTCGGTGTCACGGAAGTCGTGGAGGCCGTAGTCGTTGCCCACGGTGTAGCCGCGGATGTAGTCGCCGGCCTCGTCGGGCGAAATGTTGCGGGCGGTACGGCCGATCACGATGGCGATCTCTCCCTCGTAGTTCAGCCACTTGCAGCCCTGCGGTCGCACGACAGCGGCCTCGTGCGCGTTGAGCGCGGTGACGGGCTTGTGGAAGTAGGTCGGGGCGGGCGGCAGGTTCACCATCATCTCCTCCACGCGCGAGGAGTAGTTGAGGTGGACGCAGACGATCTTGCTCGGCTGGACGGGTGGCAGGTGCACCGCGTCCGCGATCGCCACGCTTCGGCCATCGCCCGCGACCAGGGCGTCGCCTTCGCGGCGGACGTCGACAGTGTTGCCGTCGAGCAGGATGCGGCGAAACTCTCGGAGGTTCTCGGTCATGGCTCTCTCTTCGTTCAGCCGGCCGCGGGCACGTCGGCGCCGCTGCCGCTCATCTGGCGGAGGTAGTCGGGATCGGACGGTGTCGCGTGCGGGGCTGGGAAGCCGCCCTCGGGTCGGTCGAACCAGAGGTGCACCTGCCCTGTGCCGACCGAGTTCTCGTACTCCCCGTACTGACGCCCCGGCGCGGTGCAGTCGGCCTCGCCCAGCGCGCCGATCATCATCAGGTAGTGCTGGAAGCGGGCCTCCGGCTTGAACCGGTAGAACGCATCCATCGTGTCGAGGACCTGCGCGTGGTCACCGTTCTTGAACCACCCGATGCGCTCGGCATCGGCTGCCGCCGCCTCGGCGGTGAAGATGTGCTCGACACCCGCCGCCTCGTGGTCGCGCAGCTGACGCAACGGCCAGAAGGTGTGGGACATCGCGCCCGAAGCCACGAGCAGCACCTTGCGGTCCGACTCGGCGATCGCCGCGCCCAGCGCGCGACCGAGCCGCAGGGCATCCTCGGTGTCGGCCGTCTGGCACACCCCGATCGAGATCCACCTCTTGTCGGGCAGGCCCTGACCCAGGTACTCCCACACGTTGGTGGTCGCATAGAAGATCGGCAGCTCGTCGTCCTCGATGGCCGTGATCCACGTCGAGTGCTCCGCCGCCTTGCTGGCGATGAGGCGCGCCAGGTCCGGGTCCCCGGGGAAGTCGTACGGCCGCTGACTCATCCCGCGCGGAAGCTCCTCGGAGGTGAAGAGGCCATGGCGGCGGGGCTGGGCGGTGACGACGAACTCCACGGTCGTCGCCCAGTGCGAATCCAGCACGACCACCGTGTCGTAGTCCAGCACGTCGAAGACCTCGCGACGCAGCTGCTGCAGACCCGACACCAGGGTGGTGTCCTGCCCGTTGTTGAGCTCGCGCCGCGTTGCCTCGGGCAACACGATGGTGGGCACGTGGGCGATCAAGCCCGCGCCGACTACCTCTCCCATGACTACTCCCTCCACCCTGCCGGACTACTGGGCTCGACGGTCCAGCCCTCCGGGCTACTGGGCTCGACGGTCCAGCCCTTCGGGCTACTGGGCTCGACGGTCCAGCCCTCCGGGCTGAACACGCTGTTCTTGATGTCGGTGTAGAAGTCGAAGGACCACAGCCCGCCCTCGCGACCGATACCGGACTTACCGTTGCCGCCGAAGGGCGCGTTGAGGTCGCGCACGAAGAAGCAGTTGACCCAGACCGTTCCGGCGTTGAGAGCGGCCGAGACCCGCTCGGCGCGCTCCTTGTCACCGGTGACGATGGTCGCCGCCAGCCCGAAGCGGCTGTCGTTGGCCTTGGCCACGGCCTCCTCCTCGGTGTCGAAGGTGTCGATGGTGACGACCGGCCCGAAGACCTCCTCGGTCATCACCTCCGAGTCCGGCTTGGCGCCCACCAGCACGGTCGGCCGGAAGTACAGGCCACCGAGATCCTCGTTGGGCCCACCGCCGAGGAGCGGCTCGGCACCGTCGGCGAGGGCCCGCTCGACGAAGCCGGAGATCTGCTCGAAGTGGCGACGCGTGATCAGGGCCGAGACGTCGGTGGCCTCGTCGCGCGGATCGCCCTGCCGTAGGGCGGCCGCGCCCTCGACCACGCGCCGCGTGAACGCATCGGCGAGCGATGAGTGCACGTACATCCGTGCTGCCTTGAGGCAGACCTGGCCCGCGTTGTCGAACTGCTCGACTGCGATCTCGACGGCCAGGTCGAGGTCCGCGTCCTCGAAGACGAGGAGCGGTGACTTGCCACCAAGCTCATACGACAGCGGAACGATGTTGGTGGCCGCGGCCTTGGCGATCACGCCGGCGGTCGGCACCGAACCGGTGAACGCGAGGCGATTGATGCCCGGATGCGCGGTGAGCGGTGCACCCGCCTCGGCCCCGGTCCCCTGGACCACGTTGAAGACACCCGCCGGAACCCCGGCCTCGTGCATGATGTCCGCCAGCAGGCTCGCCGTCAGCGGCGCCCACTCGGGCGGCTTCACCACCACCGTGTTGCCGGCGGCGAGTGCCGGGCCGATCCGCCAGGTCGCCAGCATCAGCGGGGCGTTCCACGGGGTGATGATCGCGACCACCCCGGCGGGGTCGTAGCTGATCCGCTCGCGATGACCGCGGCCCGGGACCTCCATGTCCGGATGCCCGAGCTGATGCTCGGCGAAGTCGGCGAAGGCGCGGAAGTTGGTGGCCACCCGCGGCATCACGCCGCGGCGGTGGCTGCGGATCAGGGAGCCGTTGTCCCGGGTCTCCACTCGGGACAGATCCTCGATCCTCGCCTCGACCCCCTCGGCGACGCGCCGCAGGATCGCACTGCGCTCCGAGACGGGGAGCGCCGCCCACGCCGGGAACGCGGCCCGAGCCGCCGCCACCGCTGCGTCGACCTCGGCGGAGGTGCCGGCGGCCACCTCGGCAAGAGGCTGCTCATCGATCGGTGAGATGTCGGTGAAGGTCGAGGCGGAGGCGACCCGTTGGCCGTTGATCCAATGCCGCGTGTCGACCGGGACGCCCTCGACCTGGACCACGTAGTCGCTCATCGTGATCCACCCGTCAGGCTCGCCAGCGTCTGGCCGCCGTCCCAGATCACACCGACCTGGCGGTAGTAGCCGCCGATGATCTCCTCGACCTTCAGATCGGCCAGCTCCTCGGTGGGTGACTCGAACAGCTCGAGCTCCACGTCCCCCGTCCAGCTGGGGCCGCCCTCGAAGGAGCTCGCTCCCGACGAGATCAGTTCGGCGTAGGCGTCCGGGGCATCCTTCTGGATGCCGGGGTAGACACGGTGGTGCGCCATCGGGTGGCCATTGACGAAGCCATTGGTCGGCGACTCCTCGCGCAGGGTGAGCACCGCCTGAGCCAGGCGACGATCACCTGCCGCCAGGGTGGCGCCGAAGACGCCTCCCGGGGCGACCTGCGGCGCGGCGTGACCGAAGACGTGCGGGCGCGTCTGCCACATCGAGCCGAGCTTCTTCGGATATCCCTGATGCATCCCGCGAGCGATCGCGAAGTCCTTGTCGACCCAGATGAAGACGCACCGGGAGTAGGTGGCGCCCTCGAACGCGCAGCGTACGACCACGAACGCCTCCTTGTACTGCGAGCGCACGGGGTCGAGGAGCTCCTCGCGCCTGCCGGAGCACGACTGCCAGTCCGCCCAGATCAGCGCGACCGCTCCCGGATCCTCCGGCGCGAGCTCGAGCGGCGCCGGCAACAGCGCGGCGACCCGCGCTGGGTCGGTCCGGTATTCGACGGTCAGCAGGTCCCCCGAGTAGTACCAGGGCGGCGAGGGGATCAGGGCCGACCGCCCCGTCGCGGTTCGCGGGTAGAAGAACCCTTGCTTCTCGGTCATCGAGGACTCAGCTCCATCGTCTCTGTCGCGGCTCTCGCGCACCCTCGGCCAGGGCCTGCAAGATCGTTCGTATCCATACGATATCGATCACTCTCCCACATTTCTACCCTTGCAAGGGGTCCGGGTCGTAGATATTGTTTGGATACGAACGATTTCTGCAAGAGTTGCGGATGGATGGAGATGACCGTGGAGAAGCCGGCATACGTACCCCTCGACGAGGTCGACCTGGCCGACCCCGACCGGTTCGTGACGAACCAGGCCTGGGGCATGTTCGACACGCTGCGCGACGAGGACCCGGTGCACTTCCAGCCCGAGCACGACGGTGGCAAGGGCTTCTGGGCAGTGACCCGCCATGCCGACATCGTCGAAGTGGACAAGGACGCGGAGACCTACACGTCCTCCAAGTTCGTCAACCTCGAGGAGGTGGACGACGATCTCCAGGACATCCGACGCTCCATCCTCGAGACCGATGGCACCCGTCACCGTGCCCTCCGGAAGCTGATCGCCCGGGAGTTCACCCGTCCCAACCTGCTGCGCAACTATGAGGACTTCCTGCGCGACCTCACCAAGACCACGGTCGACGCGGCTCTCGCGGTGTCGGAGTTCGACTTCGTGAAGAAGATCAGCGCCGACTTCCCCATCCAGGTGCTCGCACGACTCCTCGACGTCCCCCAGGAGCGGACCGGCCAGCTGATCGACTGGGGCAACGAGATCATCGGGTTCTCCGACCCGGAGTACGCCCGCGTGCTCATCAGCGACGCGGAGAGCGAGAAGTACAAGCATCTTCCGTTCCGCTCGCCGGTCTC
>JBQCJL010000004.1:0-2529 GCA_051952795.1 Marmoricola sp. | reverse complement strand
CATGGATACGCCGATCGGCACCGTGATGTCGCGACTGCACCGTGGACGTCGCCAGCTTCGCGAGCTGCTGTCGGACTACGTGCGTGAGAACGACCTGCTGTCCAGCACCACCCGAGGGGCGACATCGTGAACGAGATCGACAAGTCCTCCGAGGAGGCCGCCGACTGCTCCGAGGTGCTCGGACGCATGTTCGTCTTCATCGACAACGAGCTCGACTCGGCCAGCTGCGCCCAGATCCAGCAGCACCTCGACGACTGCAGCCCCTGCCTCGCCAAGTACAACCTCGAGCGAACGGTGAAGGCCGTGGTCGCCCGCTCCTGCACGGAGGTCGCCCCGCAGGCGCTCCGCGAGCGCGTGATGGTCTCCATCCGCGAGGTGCAGATCCGCATCAGCGGCGACTGAGCCCGATTCGGTCAACGGGCGGTTGACCTGCGAAGATGATCGCTGCAGTCGAAGTACACCTGAGGAGATTCACCATGGGCAAGACCGGACGCAAGCGCCGCGCTCGCAAGAAGAAGGGCGCGAACCACGGCAAGCGCCCCAACGCCTGACGCGAGGAGTGAACCGGAGGTACGCCGCGTAGCGGTGTGCCGGAGGTGAGCCCCGCAAGCGTCAGGCCATGAACACGCGTAAGCAACCCAACGCGTAAGCAACCCAACGCGTAAGCAACCCACGGCGCCAACTGTGCGACCTCGCTGAGGTCCTACAGTTGGCGCCGTGGCATCTCTGACCGAGGTCGTGCGCGACCACGCGCCGTTGGATGCCCCCGCCCGCGAGTGGATCTCGCGGCTCCTCGCCGATTGGCAGATCCTCGCCGACCTCTCCTTCGCCGACCTGGTCCTCTGGCTCCCCGATGGCGACGGTGACGGCTTCTGGGCCGCGGCCCACATGCGTCCAACCACCGGCCCGACGGCCATTCCCGAGGACATCGTCGGCTCGCACGCGCCGCGCGGCAGCGACCCACTGATCGAGCAGGCGCATCGCACCGGGCGAATCGTGGCCGATCCGGAGCCCACGTGGCGCAGCACCGTGCCGGTCGCTCCGGTACGGGTGGAGGCCATTCCGGTGAGCATGAACGGCACGGTGCTCGGCGTGGTGACCCGCAACACCAATCTGCAGGCGGTGCGCACGCCCTCGCGTCTGGAGCTCTCGTACCTCCAGGCGGCCTCCGAGCTGGCGCAGATGATCGCGACCGGACTGCTTCCCCAGGAGGGCGAGCGGGGTGATCACGCCGACTCGCCCCGCGTCGGCGACGGGTTCATCCGTCTAGGTGTCGACGGCCAGGTCGAGTACGCCAGTCCGAACGCTCAGTCGGTCTATCGCAAGCTCGGCTACGGCGGCGACCTCACCGATGCGGTTCTGGCCGACCTGACCCGCGATCTCATCCCGGCCGCTGCACGGGCGGACGAGTCGGTGCTCTCCGCGGTGCTCACCGGCCGGCGTGCCCGCGACACCGAGATCGGCAACGAGTCGGCGACGGTGGCTCTGCGCTCGATCCCCTTGGCGCCGCACGGAGAGTCCACGGGCGCACTGGTCCTCGTCCGCGACGTCACCGAGCTGCGGCGGCGTGATCGCGAGCTGCTGACCAAGGACGCCACGATCCGCGAGATCCATCATCGGGTGAAGAACAACCTGCAGACGGTGTCGGCCCTG
Organism: Marmoricola sp.; assembly: GCA_051952795.1. GTDB lineage: Bacteria > Actinomycetota > Actinomycetes > Propionibacteriales > Nocardioidaceae > Marmoricola. The sequence continues at coordinate 876 of JBQCJL010000004.1, read as the reverse complement.
CTCCGGCTCCAGGCACGGCGTCTGCGCCAGCCGGAGGGTCGGGCGGCCCTCGAGGAGGCGGTGCGACGGGTCGGTGCGATCGCGGTCGTGCACGAGATCTTGAGCCAGTCCTTCGATGAGGTGGTCGAGTTCGACGAGGTCGTGGACCAGTTGGCGCATCTGATCAGCGACGTCGGCGGCCGCGGCGGTGTGCTGATCCGCCGACAGGGGACGGTGGGCTCGATCAGCTCCGACGTGGCCACGGCGTTGGCGCTGGTGTTGACCGAGCTGATGCAGAACGCCGTCGAGCATGGCTATCCGCACACCGACGACCAGGAGCCCGCGGGCACCGAGAGCGCCGTGCTCACGGTCCGGTTGCAGTGCGAGCGCGCTGACGACGGGCTCGCCATCACCGTGGCGGACAACGGCACGGGGTTCGGCGAGGACTTCGACCTCGCACGGTCAGCGAGCCTGGGGCTGTCCATCGTCCAGACCCTGCTGTCGGAGATGGGGGGAAGGCTCGAGCCCTCGCCCAGCCCCGAAGGGGGCGCGGCGATGCGTGTCGAGCTCCCGCTCCGGTAGTCGCCTCAGGCGGAGTTCAATGGCCCGAGGCTTGCAGGGCTCAGGCGGAGCGCATGCGGGACCGCGCGTTGCGGCGCTTGAGCGCCCGCCGCTCGTCCTCGCTGAGACCGCCCCAGACGCCGTGATCCTGACCGGCCTCCAGGGCCCAAGCGAGGCATTGCTCGCGCACATCACAGCGGTTGCAGACGCGTCGAGCCTCCTCGATCTGCATCAGCGCAGGCCCGGTGTTCCCGATCGGGAAGAACAACTCCGGGTCTTCGTCGAGACATGCAGAACGATGGCGCCAATCCACGGCGGAGGCTCCTCTTCAGGTTG
>JBQCJL010000003.1:0-5203 GCA_051952795.1 Marmoricola sp. | reverse complement strand
ATCGAGGGTGGCCAGGAACTGGGCATACCCGCGGCCACGCTCACCGAGCAGGTTGCTCGCGGGCACGCGCACGTCGTCGAACGACAGCGGGTGGGAGTCGCTGATGTTCCACCCGATCTTGTCGTAGGGCGGCTCCGCGACGAACCCCGGCGTGCCCGCGGGAACCATGATCGTCGAGATCTCCGCGGAACCGTTCTCCCGCGTGCCCGTGCGAGCGGTCACCGTCACCACGGAGGTGATCTCGGAGCCGGAGTTGGTGATGAACTGCTTGGACCCGTTGACGATCCACTCGCCGTCGACCAGCTCGGCTCGGGTGCGCGTCGCTCCGGCATCGGAGCCCGCTCCCGGCTCGGTCAGGCCGAATCCCGCGAGGGTACGGCCCGCGACGAGGTCGGGCAGCCACGTCTGCTTCTGCTCGTCGGTGCCGTAGGTGAGGATCGGGTTGATGCCGAGCCCGACCGCCGCCTCGAGCGTGATGCCCATCGACTGGTCCACGCGACCCAGCTCCTCGATGGCCACGCACAGTGACGTGAAGTCGCCGTCGGCGCCGCCGTACTCCTCGGGCGCGGTGAGGCCCATGAGGCCCAGCTCACCCATCTGCTGCACGACGTCGACCGGGAAGTGATGGGCCCGATCCCACTCCGCCGCATGCGGCGCGATCGCGTGCTCGGCGAAGTCGCGGACGACCGCACGGAACTGCTCGTGCTCAGGACTCAGCGAGAAGGTCATGAGCGTCACTCTAAGCGACGAAGTTAACGTTTGTTAACCAGGCTACGGTGAGCGCCATGTACAAGATCATGCTGGCTCTCCACCTGCTCGCCGTCGTCTTCGCTGTCGGCCCCCTGGTCGGTGCCGCCTCGACCGCGGCACGGGGTCTCCGCGTCGGGGATGTCGCCGCTACAGCGACGTCCGCGCGTCTGGTCAAGATCTACAGCTACGCCTCCGTCGTGGCCGTCATCTTCGGCTTCGGCCTGATGTCCGCCAACGATCCCGACCACCCGGGCCACAAGGTGGCCGACTTGGGCGACGTGTGGATCATCATCGCGATCGTGCTGTGGCTCTTCGCCCTAGCGGAAGGCCTGTTCGGACTGGTCCCGGCGCTGGAGCAGGCGGCGACCGCGCTCGGCGAGCAGAAGCCGATCGACGCGCTGCGCGGCAAAGTCGCGGCGCTCGGCGGCTCCATCGCGCTCAACTACGCGATCATCGTCTTCCTCATGGTGTACCAGCCGGGCAGCTGAGGGGCGTCCCGGGCGGGTCCGGCGAAGTTGAGACCCGCCTCAGGTTGCCCGCAGGGCGCCTCTAGACTGCGCAAACGGACCCGACGGACTCGCAAGGAGCGACTGTGCCCGAAATCAAGCCCCTGCAGAAGGTGCTCATCGCCAACCGTGGCGAGATCGCCGTGCGTGTGATCCGTGCGTGCAAGGACGCCGGCATCGGCTCGGTCGCCGTCTACGCCGACCCGGATCGCGACGCGCTGTTCGTGCGGCAGGCCGACGAGGCCTATGCGCTGGGTGGGGCCACCCCGGCCGAGACCTACCTGGACATCGCCAAGATCATCGCGGTGGCCAAGGAGTCCGGTGCGGACTCGGTGCACCCGGGCTACGGGTTCCTCGCGGAGAACGCGCAGTTCGCGCAGGCGGTCCTCGACGCCGACCTGATCTGGATCGGTCCCTCCCCCGACGCCATCGACGGTCTCGGCGACAAGGCCAAGGCCAAGCAGATCGCCCTGGCCGCCGGCGCTCCCCTGGCGCCGGGCCTCAAGGACGCGGTCAAGGACGCCGACGAGATCGTCGCCTTCGCCAAGGAGCACGGTCTCCCGGTGGCCATCAAGGCGGTCTTCGGTGGCGGTGGCCGCGGCCTCAAGGTGGCGCGCACGCTCGAGGAGATCCCCGAGCTCTACGAATCCGCCACCCGCGAGGCCATCGCCGCCTTCGGTCGCGGTGAGTGTCTGGTCGAGAAGTTCCTGGACAAGCCGCGCCACGTCGAGACTCAATGCCTCGCCGACAAGCACGGCAACGTCGTGGTGGTCTCCACCCGCGACTGCTCGCTGCAGCGTCGCCACCAGAAGCTGGTCGAGGAGGCGCCCGCGCCCTTCTTGACCGAAGAGCAGAACAAGCGTCTCTACGAGTCCTCCAAGGCCATCCTCAAGGAGGCCGGCTACGTCGGTGCCGGGACGTGCGAGTTCCTCGTCGCCGCCGACGGCACCATCTCCTTCCTCGAGGTCAACACCCGCCTCCAGGTCGAGCACTGCGTCTCCGAGGAGGTCACCGGCCTGGACCTGGTCCGCGAGATGTTCCGCATCGCCGCCGGCGAGGAGCTCGGGTACGGCGACCCCGAGATCAAGGGCCACTCCATCGAGTTCCGGATCAACGCCGAGGACCCGGGCAACAACTTCATGCCCGCTCCGGGCACGCTGACCGAATGGGCACCTCCGTCCGGCCCGGGCATCCGTCTGGACTCCGGCTACGAGAAGGGCCAGACCATTCCGGGCGCCTTCGACTCCCTGGTCGCCAAGCTCATCGTCACCGGCAAGGACCGCACCCAGGCCATCGAGCGCTCCCGCCGCGCGGTCAGTGAGTTCGTCGTCGAGGGCATGCCCACCGCGCTCACCTTCGATGAGGTCGTCCTCAACGACCCCGCCTACGTCGCCTCCTCCAACCCCACCGGCGAGGGCTCCTTCGACGTCTACACCACGTGGATCGAGACCGAGTTCGAGAACAACATCGCCCCCTACAGCGGCGGTTATGCCGAGGCCGACGAGGCCGAGGAGCGCCAGAGCGTGGTGGTCGAGGTCGGCGGCAAGCGCGTGGAGGTCGTTCTCCCGGCTGGACTGGGCGGCATCGCTGCCGGCCCCACGGCCGGTGCGGCGAAGAAGCCCAAGCGGGCCGCCGGCAAGAAGTCCGGCGCCGCCGTCTCCGGCGACTCGGTCACCAGCCCGATGCAGGGCACGATCGTCAAGGTCGCCGTCAGCGATGGCGCCGAGGTTGCCGAGGGCGACGTCGTGGTGGTCCTCGAGGCCATGAAGATGGAGCAGCCGCTCAAGGCGCACAAGGCCGGAACCATCACCGGCCTGGTCGCCGAGGTCGGCGCCACCGTCACCAACGGCGAAGTGCTCTGCGAGATCAAGTAGTCGTTGGCCTGGCTGCGGCACGCCCTACGGCGTGCCGCTGTGCCAGCTGATCGCACCGGTCGACCTCAGCACGAAGGCGAAGTCGGGTCCGGTGGATCCGCGGCGGAACGTCTGGAGCCAGCCCGCGTGCCCTCGATAGGTCGTCGCCTTGAGGTCCGCCGTCGGCCATCCACGCACGGAGGGCCGCCACGCCGCGAAGATCGCGCCGGCCGACGAGAAGGTGCCGTACGTGGACGAGATGAGGGCCCGGCCGCTCTGGAACCTCTGGATGTAGCCCTTCAGGCCGAAGGCGGTCTGGTTCGTCATCGCGGCGAGGGGCCAGCCGACGACCCGCGTGCCACCGAGGGCGTCGTACCGGGCCAGGATCGCGCCGCTCATCCAGACGGCGTGACTGTTGACCGAGCTCACGAAGGCGCGGGTCGGGGTCTGGGTGCCCCGGGCGAACCGCTGCTGGTAGCCCGATGCCGAGTGCGCGGTCACGGTCGCGAGGGATGACGTCGGCCAGCCCGTGCGAGTCGGAGACCACGAGTCGAGGATCACCCCGTGGTCGGAGCCGCCGTCGAGGAAGGTGCCGTACTTGGCCGTCGAGATCACGGCGCGCCCGCCCTGCACGGTCAGGTAGGAGCCCGGGATCCCGAAGGCGGTCAGCTTGTCGGAGTTCGTCGGCCAGCCCCACGATGGTCCACCCAGCGACTGGTACTTGGTGAGCAGGGCGCCATCCGCCCAGGACGTCCCGTAGGTCGAGGTCCAGAAGGCCTCGGCGGCGCCGCTCGTCCCCTCGCCGAACATCTGGGTGTATCCGGTGATGCCCTGCGCGGTCACCGCCGTCATGGCCCTGGTCGGCCAGCCGCGTCGGGCGGGCGACCAAGCAGCGAGGATCGCTCCGCCGTCGGCTCCGTTGTTGACCACGGTGCCGACGCTGGAGGCCACGATCGATCGTCCGCCCTGAACGGTGAGCGATGCGCCGGAGATTCCGAACGCGGTCCGCTTCACGATGGACGCCGTGGGCCAGCCCCAGGTCGGTCCGCCCAGGCTCTTGTACTGGGTCAGGACCTTGCCGTCGACCAAGGCCGCGCCGTAGTTCGGCGTCGCGAACGCCTCGGCCGCACCCGCGCTGCCCTCACTGAAGGTCTGGGTGGACCCGTTGATGCCCTGCGCCGAGGTCGCCACCGCATCGCCGGTGGGCCAGCCCCAGGCCGCGGGCGTCCACGACTGATAGAGGAGACCGCTCGACTGGTAGACGTTCCAGCCGCCCGAGCCGTTGGGCGAGGCGATCAGGCCGATGCCATTGGCGAAGTTCTGGTAGTAGCCGGTCCCGCCGAAGGCCGTCGCGGGCACCTCCGGCCCCGTGGGCTGTCCCAGCGCGGAGGTCCAGCGCGGGGCGACGTGCGCTCCGACGGCGAAGGTGTGCGGCGTCGCGTACGACTGGAGCTGAGCCAAGGTGCCGTTGAAGAAGTCGTAGTCCAGCGGCGGGTTGGGCTGCGAGCCGTTCTGCCAGAAGGTCCAGGTCGCCACGCCCACCGGAAGGTTCTTCGGCCCGCTGGTGCTGCTGCCGTTGTATTCAGGCAGCCAGAAGGTGTTGGTCTTGCTGAAGGCACTGCTGCTGTTGGTGCACGTGTTCCACCAGGTGGTGGGCGTGTAGATCACCGGGTGCGTGCCGGTCTGCTTGAAGTACTCGGCATCGAAGGCGCGCACCCACGCCACCATCTGGCTGGCGGTCAGGCTCCAGCAGTAGCCGTGCCCGTACGGGTCGTACTCGAGGTCCAGAACGCCGGGGAGGGTGCGGCCGCTCGCGCTGCACCCGCTGACCGACCTCAGGGAGTTCGCGAGGGCATCCGCCTGGACGGTCCCGTTGCTGTCATAGGGATTGGCGAAGTGGTAGGCCCCAGGGATCAGGCCGGCGCTCGCGTCTGCGCAGTACTGCCCACTGGCGCCGCCGAAGTTGGGACTCGTGTAGTACGTGCCCTCGGTGCTCTTCACCCAGACGAACTTGTAGGCCTTGGCGGTGAGATAGGTGCTCTGCCAGGTCGCCACGCTCGGCCGACCGAAGCTCGCCGAGACGTCCATCCCTCG
>JBQCJL010000002.1:0-11913 GCA_051952795.1 Marmoricola sp. | reverse complement strand
GCCTTGAGCAGGACGGTGACGTTCTGCTTGCGCTTGCGGTCGAGACGGACGCCGACCATGTCGCGCTTGTCGATCTCGAACTCGAGCCAGGCGCCACGCGACGGGATCAGCTTCGAGGTGAAGATGTCCTTGTCGGAGGTCTTGTCGGCGGTGCGCTCGAAGTAGACGCCCGGCGAGCGGACCAGCTGGGAGACGACGACGCGCTCGGTGCCGTTGATGATGAAGGTGCCCTTGCGCGTCATCATCGGGAAGTCGCCCATGAAGACGGTCTGGCCCTTGATCTCGCCGGTCTCGTTGTTCATGAACTCGGCCGAGACGTAGAGCGGGCGGGAGTAGGTGAAGTCCTTCTCCTTGCACTCCTCCTCGGTGTACTTCGGGTCGAGGAAGACCGGGTTCTCGAACGACAGCGACATCGTGCGGGAGAAGTCCTCGATCGGAGAGAGCTCCTCGAAGATCTCGAAGAGTCCCGACTTGGTCGAGAACTGCTCACCGGCGGCGCTGCGCTCGGCTGCGCGGGCCTGCCACTTTTCGTTGCCGACGAGCCAGTCGAAGCTGTCCGTCTGCAGGGCCAGCAACTGCGGAACCTCGAGGGGCTCGGCAATCTTGGCGAAGGAGATCCGGCGAGAGTTGCCGGTGGGGGTGGTCTTGTTGCTGCGCGAGGCGGCCAAGAGGCGTCCTTCCGAGGGCTCACAGAGTGGGCGGCGTCCAACCCACCACAAACCAGCCACCGGACAGGCGGGATGCATTTGAGGGAGGGCGCAAAGAGTGAGCGTACCTCACGCGCGCGTGCGTTTTCAACCGTCAACCCCTGGGTCTGTCAGAGACGACCTCTCGGCGACAACGGCTGTCGCGTAGAACTATGAACCAGCGACGGGGACCGGTCAAGCACCACGATGCCGGCCTGTGGACGAACGCGCTTCTCAGCAGGTGAGGACGTGGTCCGTGTTGGGAACGCTCAAGGAGTCGATCAGCCAGGATCCGCCCTGCTTCACCAGGCTCACCAGCACCCGGTTCTGGGTGGTGACGGCCGCCTGCGACCCGTTGGTCGTCTTCTGATTGACGAAGGCGCCGATCTGGGCGGTATTCGTGCCCACCGACACGATGCCGGCGGTCACGACGGTGGCCACGACGACGGTCTTGCGGGTGGCGATCGGCGGCAGCGCGGTCTTGCATCCCGGAGGAGTGCCCCCGTTGATCAGACGCTGGTAGCTGGCGATCAGGGCCGGACGCGCCTTCGGAGACAGGAACCGCACGGCGTTCGCCTGGTCGGCGGTCATCGACGCGTAGTTGTAGCTCAGCACCGCCGGCAGGCCCGTGGTCACGGCCGAGAGCGCCGCCTGCTGGTCCGACTGCGACTGCGCGAAGCTGCCGACAGCCACGCCCCCGGTCCCGGGGCCCGACGTGCTCGATGACTTCTCGTCGCTGTAGGCGATCCCCTGCCAGATCGCCAGGGCGACCGCCACCACCGCGAGGAGACCGGCGATCAGCGCGGTGCCGTTCCAGCCGGCAAAGGCACGACGGAGGCGACCAGGTCCGGCGACCGCGGGCTCCGGCGACGTCGGCGCGGGCGTCTCCTCGACCACGGTCGGCGCCGACTCGGCGGCCGCACGGGCCTCGGCTACGCGCGCCTGGGCGGCGACCGCGTCGTACTCGGCGCGACGAGCCGGGTCGAGCAGCAGCTCCGCGGCCTCGTTCAGCTCCGTGAAGGCGGCACTGCCCGGGCCGATGACCTTGGTCTTCTTGCGCCACGCCTTGCGGACCTGCTCCTCGGTCGCCTCAGTTCCCACCCCGAGAACCGCATACGGGTCGAAGGTCGACGACTCGAGGGACATATCGGTGTGCTCCGGCTCTCTGCTCATCAGGCGCAGTGCTTAGACGTTGGGGTTGAAGCTGTCGACCAGCCAGTTGCCGCCGACCTTGCGCAGCGACACCGACCACCGCTTGCTCTGACAGTAGTTCGGCTGCGCGGGGCAGCTGGCGGCGGCGATTCCTCCGTAGAGGACATCGTGGGCGACGATCACGGTCGCCGAGGTCCCCGCCAGCGAGGCCAGCGCCGCGAACTGAATCGTCCCGGCGGACGGCATCGCAGCCGCCTTGCTCGACTTGGTGACCTGCCCCAGCAACGAGCCCACCGCCTGCTGGAAGGCGCCGTACTGGTTGGTGAGGTCCGCCTGTGCCTTGGTGGTCAACAGGGGCATCAGGTTGGAGATGTAGACCTTCACGTTGGCTGGGGTGAACGCATCCTCGTTCAGCACGAACTGGCGCGCGACCGAGACCGCGTCGGCCTGATCGACGGCCGCGGTGTTGGTGTCCTTGCCGAGGATGCCGCCGAGCGGGCCGGTGCCGTCGGTCGACTTCATCGCGAAGACGCCCGCCGTGGTCAGACCGGCGACGAGCACCAGGAACTCAACGACCAGAACGGCGATGATCCGCCGCGAGGGACCTGCGGTGGTTACTGCATCGCCGAGGCGAACATCAGCCACGCGAGTCCGTCCTTTCCGGTGTTGAGACTGCCCTTCTGCGCAGTCTTGTCGCTCCAGCTGAGCTTTCCTTGTGAATAGGTCGCGACCGGAGCGCGGTAGTCCGTGGCCGCCGGTCGCGGAGCCTGGGAGGCCCCGCGTGCGTCGGACTGGGTCGGCGGGTCCGTGCAGTGCGCGGTCGTGTCGAGCTTGGCCGGCGCCAGGTTGTACGGGCTCCGGAACTCCGACGCCCCGTGGTAGCCGTTGGTACAGACCGGCGGGGTCTGGGTGAAGACGACGCCGAATCTGGCGTTGTAGGTGCCGTCGGAATTCTTCGCCACCACCGTGTAGCCGCCGGCGACCATGTAGGGGTACAGGACCAGAACCTGACGCAGGCCCTTGATGTTCGCCAGGCCGATCCGGCCGGTGATGAGCACGTTGTTGATCAGGCGCCCCAGATTCACCTTGTTCTCGTCCAGGAACATCCGCAGCTCAGCGGCCGTGGCCGAGCCACTCGCGATCACCCGACGCAGCGATGCGTCGTGGCCCGCGAGGGTGCCGGAGAACAGCGCGAGGTCCCGGGAGAACGCGTGGATCGCCGCCGACTCGTCGGCCTGGGTGCTCAGCACCGTCTTCGAGTCCTGGATGAGCGCGACCGTCGTGTCGAAGTTCTGACTCGCGGTCTGGAGGAAGGCCGACTGTCCGTCGATGATCTTGCCCAGGGCGGGGCCCGTCCCGGCGAAGCCCTCCCCGAGCGAGGTCACCGCCGTGCGCAGGGAATCCTGCGGCACCGACCGGACCATCGCGTCCAGGTTGCTCAGCAGCGTCGTCGTGGACACCGGAGTGAGGGTGTTCTTGGTCGGGATGATCGACCCGCTCTTGAGGTAGGGCCCGCCGTTGACGTTCGGCTCGAGGTCGACGTACTGCTCGCCGACGGCGGAGCGGTCCGCCACGAGGACGACCGTGTTCTCGGGGATCTTCTTCTTCCACCCGTTGTCGATGGCCAGGACCACGTCGACCCCTGACTTGGTCAGCCTCATGTCGCTGACCTGCCCGATGCGAACACCGCGGTAGTCGACCTCGGCGCCCACGAAGATGCCGCCCGAGCGGGCGAACTGCGCGTTGACGTTGAACGAGGAGTCGTAGAACAGCTTGTTCAGGCGTGCGTACCGAGCCCCGACGTAGGACACGCCCAGCAGGGTGATGATCACGAAGACCAGCAACTGCTTCTTCACCCGTGAGGAGATCACTGCATCGCCCCCTGCATCAGAAGGAACGACATGCCGTCATTCGGAGATCGCTGAACGGTTCCCGACGACCCGTATGCCGTGCGACCCAACAGACCGCCCAGACCGAGGCCGCCGAGCAGACCGGAGCCGCCGGAGCCGCCCGTCAGTCCGCCGCTCGTTCCGCCGCCGGACTTGGACCCGGTCTTCGGCGCGGTGGTGGTCGCCCCGTTGCTGGCACACAGCGGGGTGGCCTTCAGCAGACTCGTGCAGAGCTGGGTGACGACCGGAGAGAGGGTCTTACAGGCCGGCGCCAGCGGGCTGGTGTTGCACAGCTGGATCAGTCCCTGGAGGTTCATCCCGGGTAGTCCCGGAATGGTCAGGTTCAGCAGATCCAGATCGAGGTTGACCGACAGGTTGGTGTAGTCGCCGGTCTCGAAGTTCCGAGCCGCAGGCACCGTGGTGCCGACGGTGGCGTTGACGAACGGGTAGGTCAGGAAGATCTGGAAGGCCTTCGGCAGGTTGTCACCGGCCTTGGCGAGGGCGCCGAGCACCGGCGCCAGGTCGCTGAGGCTGTCGATGGTGGCTGCCTTCGACGACTGGATGACCTTCACCCCGATGCCACTGAGGCGGTTCAACGCGCTCAGCATCTTCACCAGGTCAGCCCGCTGCGTGTTGATCGACGCGAGGGCGCTCGGCAGGTCGTCCAGGGTCGCCCGGATGGTCGGGTCCTCCTTCTGGAGGCTCACCGCGAGACGGTTGAGGTTGTCGACCGCGGTCACGATCTGGCTCTTGCTCGTGCTCAGCTGACCCATGAAGAAGTGCAGCTGCGTGAGCACCGACCGGACCTGGCTCTCCTTGCCGCCGATGGCCTGGTTGAGCTCCTCGTTGATCAGCTTGAGCTGGCCCACGCCACCGCCCGACAGCAGTCCGCCCAGTGCTTCCAGCACCTGCTCGACCTCCGGGTTGGTGCCGGTGTTCGCCAGGCCGATCGTCGCTCCGTTCACGAGCTTGCCCTGCGGGTTGCTCGGCGGCGGAGCCAGCGACACGAACTTCTCACCGAGGAGGCTGGTCTGGCGGATGGTCGCGACCGCGTTGGCCGGGAGCGCGGTGGCGCGCGGGATCTCGACCGTCACCGTGGCGTCCTGACCCTGCAGGTCGATCGCGGTCACCTTGCCGACGCTGACGTCGTTGACCTTGACCGTCGACTGCGGGACCAGGTCCATCACGTCACGGAAGATGATGTGAATCGTGAGCGGGTTCGACCCGACATCCGCGCCGCCGGGCAGCGGCAGGTCGTACACCGAGCCGCAGCCGGTGAGCGCGATCGCGAGACCGATGACCGCTGCGATCAGCGTCGCCAGCTTGGAGCTGCGCGTCCTCATGGAGCGGATCATGGCGCCACCAACCCTGCGAGAGTGACGTCCGCTGTCTGGCGGTTGGCCTGCTGGGCTTGCTTGACCTGGTCGAAGGCTGCGCGGCCCAGCGCGGCGAACGGGCACGGCGCGTTCGACGCGACAGCGCTCTGGAAGAACGCGCACAGCAGCTTGCCCGGGCTCGCGCTCAACTGCGTGAGCGTCTGTCCGACGTTGGCACGGGTATCGAGGCTGCCCGCCGTCGAGTCGTAGGCGAGGTCGAGGTTGTTCAATGCCAACGGGGCGACCTTCAGGATCTCGGCGATCTCATTGCGCCGCTTCACCAGCGTCTCCGAGATCCGGGTCAGGCCGGCGATGTTGCTGGTCAAGGACGCCTTGTTGTCGGACACGAACGAGCGGACCTCGTTCAGGGCGGTCGCCAGGTTGTCCAACGCGGCGGCCAGGTCCTGACGATCGTTCGCCAACAGGTTGGCCCCCTGCGTCAGCGACTGGGTGAAGGCGCGGACCGTCGAGTCGTTGGTCGCCAGCGCCTTGACGAACTTCTCCACTGCCGCCTGCGTACCGAACAGGGCATCCGTGTTATCGGACAGCGTCTGCGACAGGCGACCGAGGTTCTGGATCGTGTTGTTGAAGTTGACACCCTGACCACCGAAGTTGCGGGCCGTGGTGTCGAGGAGGCGGCTCAAGGCTCCCTGTCCCGACGCGCCCGGCGCATTCGCGCCCTGCGGTCCGAGCGCGGCGCTGAACTGGCTGATGCTGCCGTAGATCTCGTCGAGCTCGAGGGGCACCGCGGTCTTGGATTGGGGCAGCGTGCCGCCGTCGGGGAAGAGCGCCGCCCCGGACAGCTTCTGACCGAAGCCGGTCTTGCTGGTGAGCTGGACGAACCGGTCACCCACGATGGATGGGCTGATGATCACGGCGTACACATCCGCGGAGACGCTGTACTTGTCCGAGTACTCCATCTTCACGCGCACCACCGTGCCGGTGGGCGTCACCGAGTCGACCTTGCCGACCGGTACGCCGAGGATCCGGACGTCCGACCCCTGGTAGACCGAGACGGTCTTGGCGAAGTCGGCATAGATGGTGCGGGTGCCCGACGAGGGCCACAGAACCAGGAGCAGGGCAGCCACGATCACGATCGCGGCGATGGCGGCGATCGTCGGGTTGATTCTCCGAAGAAGACTCATCTCAACCTCAGACCGGTGGCAGGTTCATGATCCAGGTATCGAACCAAGGTCCGGTTCCCAGGATGTTGGCGAAGTAGCGGTAGAAGGGCGCCATCAGACGCAGAGCCTCGTCGAGGCTGCTCTGATCCTTCAGCAGGATGTTCACGACTCCTTGCAGGTTGCTCAAGGCCGGCTTGAGGTCGGCGCGCGACTGCTGGACCAGCGCGGTCAACTGCTGACTCAGGGTGCTGGTGGAGACCAGGATCCGGTGGATCGCTTCGCGCCGGGCCACGAGCGCCTGCAGCAGCACGTTGCCCTGCTTCATGATGTCGACGATGGCGGCGCTGCGGTCGCCCAGCGTGCCGGTCACCGCCTGCAGGTTGGTGAGCAACGTGTGCAGCTGAGCATCGCGTGAGGCCAGCGTCGTCGACAGGGCCGAGACGCCGTGCAACGCGTCCTTGAAGGACGCCGGCGTGTTGGTGGTGGCGTCGGCCAGCGTGTTGAGAGCCGTCTTCAACTGATTGAGGTTGATGTCGCCGACGCTCTTGTTGCCGTCCGGGCCCTCGTAGAACCGCTGCGCCAAGCCGCTGAACGCGTCCACCACGGTGTAGGCCGACGTCGTCCGGCTCTGCGGAATCGTCGCGCCGTCGCTCAGCTGCCCCGGACCCTGGGGGGCCAGCGATAGGTACATGGCACCGAGCAAGGTGCCCACCTTGATGTCCGCGTGGGTGTCGGTGCCGAAGTGCGAGCTGGTCTTGACCTTGAAGGTCACCTCGACATGGTTGCCGCGCAGATCGATGCCCGTCACCTTGCCGACGCGGACTCCCGCGATGCGCACCTCGTCACCCGCCTTGATCCCCGAAGCGTCGGGGAAGTCGGCGTGGTAGGTGGTGCCGCCGCCGATCAGGGGCAGGTCGCTGGCCTTGAAGGCGGCGAGCAGCAGCAGCAGGATCACGGCGATGCTCACCGCGCCGACGGAGACTGGATTGCGTTCCCGGAAAGGCTTCATCGGTTCGCCTTCCCGAGGTCGCATCGGGTCTGGCCGGGCACGGCCAACGGGGGAATCGGAATCGTCGTCCCTCCAACGATGATGCGGCCGGTGAGCTGGCACAGGTAGAAGTTGAAGAAGGTGCCGTACTCCGCGGTCCGACCGACCTTGTTCAACTTGATCGGCAGGATCTGCAGGTCGCGGTCGATCGACGCCGCGTTGCGGTTGAGGTTGCCGGCCACCGCTCGCAGGTTCTTCACGTCCGCGACGAAGCCCGGTCGGATGCCCGAGATGAGGTCTGCCGTCTGCAGCGTCAGCTGGGAGATGGAGTCCAGCGGTCCGAGCAGCTGATTGCGATCCGCCGCCAAGCCACGGAGGAACGACTGGAACTGCGTGATGAGGCTGTTGAACTCGCTGTTGCGCTGGTTCACCGTGGACAGGACGCCGTTGAGGTTCGTGATCAGGCTGCCGATCACCTGGTCGCGATCAGCGAGGGCATTGGTGATCGACGCCGTGGTCTGCAACAGGCCGTTGAGGTTGTTCCCCTCGCCCTGGAAGACCTGGATCATCTCGTAGCTGAGCTGGTTGATGTCCTCAGGAGTCAACGCGGCGAACAGCGGCTTGAAGCCGTTGAACAGGGTGGTGAGGTCCAAGGCCGGGAAGGTCTGGCTGATCGGGATGGTGGCGCCGTGCGGCAAGGCCGTGGCGGGTCCGCTGCCCTCGGCGAGCGAGACGTAGCGCTGACCGACCAGGTTGCGGTAGCGGATCGTCGCGGTCTCACTCTTGTTGAGGGTGGCGTCGTCGGAGACGTCGAAGGTGACCTGAGCCTCGTTGCGGTTGACGATGTCGACGCCCTTGACGGTTCCCACGCGGACACCCGCGATGCGCACGTCGTCACCCGAGTAGAGACCGGAGGCGTCCTTGAAGATCGCCTTGTATTCGTGGGTGCTCTGGAACGAGATGTTGCCGATCACCACCACCAGGACGCCGGTGGCCAGCGTGGTCACCGCGATGAAGATGATCAGGCGAACGAAGTCGCCGCTGGTGCGCTTGTCGAGGAAGGCCATCAGTTGCCTCCCGCAGCCGGGTAGCTTGCGCCGAAGAGCAGCTGGTCGAGGCCGGAAACCGAGTGGTTGGCCGGCTTCGTCGGGCCGAAGGCAACCCGCTGGTTGTCCCCGCGACCGAGCGAGCCGCCGTGGTCGTCCACGCCGTCGATCACATTGGGAGCGACGTTCCGGTACGGGACCGGCGGGTTCGGGAGGCCACCACAGGACGGACCGTTGGTCGCGCCGTAGACCGGCTTGTCGGCCGGCACGTATCCGCGGGGCTGCTTGGAGAGCAGGATCATGTTGATGTGCAGCGTGTAGTTACGGAAGGCACTGGCGAGCAGCGGCACCTGGTTCGACAGACCCGCGAGGAAGCAGGTGAAGTTCGGCGCGTAGCGGCGGAAGAGCGCCAGCTGCGGCGCGCTCACGTTGGCGAGACCGATGATGTTCTGACCGTTCTCGTCGAGGAACGAGGTGGAGGTGTCGGCGAACTGGGCCGTCTGCTGGAGAAGCTGGTGCAAGGCCGCCTGCTGGCTCTTGAAGGTGTTGCCGGTCTTGACCGTGTTGCGCAGGGTCGCCGCCAGCGCGGGTGCCGCGTCGGCATAGGTGCCGCTGACGGTGGCCAGCTTCTGCAGGTCGGTGACCAGCCCGGGAACCTGCGGGTTGAACCGGACGAGATAGCTGTTGAGCGTGGTCAGCGTCTGGCCTAGCTCGGCGCCACGCCCATCGAGAGCGTTCGCCAGGGCATTGAGCGTGTAGTTCAACTGTGCGGGCTCGATCGCGGTCAGGAGCGGGTAGAGGTCGTTCAGCACGTTCTCGAGCTCGATCGGGATCTTGGTCTGGCTGATGTGATCGCCGGCGACCAAGTGCTGACCCGACGCGTTGTCGGGGATGTTGAGCTCGACGTACTTCTCGCCGAAGAGGGTCTTGGGAAGGATCGACGCGGTCACATTGCTCGGGATCGTGTCGATCTGACTCGGCTCGATTCCGAGGGTGAGGACAGCGCCATTACCGCCGGGATTCGCGACGGCCTTGGTGACCTCACCGACGATGACGCCGCGCACCTTGACGTCGGCGCGGTCCGGCAGCTGCAGCCCGCTGGCATCGGTGGGCAGCGACACCTTGTAGAACGTGGTGAACTGCTGGTTGAAGATCGCGACCACGAACCAGATCGCCGCCAGCATGAGGGCGATGAAGACGATGCCGAGGGTCCGGATGCGAACCTTCGAATAGGTTCGAATGCTCATCCGGCCAACCTCACGGTCGTGCTCGAGCCCCAGATCGCCATGCTCAGGAACAGGTCGATCACGTTGATCGCGACGATGGAGGTCCGGACGGCGCGACCCACCGCGACGCCCACGCCCGCAGGCCCGCCGGAGGCGTTGTAGCCGTGGTAGCAGTGGATGAGGATGATGACGACCGCGAACACCAGGACCTTCCCGAACGACCAGATGACGTCGCCCGGAGGGAGGAACTGGTTGAAGTAGTGGTCGTAGGTACCCGAGCTCTGATGGAACACCTGGGTGACGATCAGGCGCGTCGCGAAGTAGGACGACAGCAGACCGACGACATAGAGCGGGACGATCGCGATGAGGCCGGCGATAATGCGCGTGGCGACGAGGAACGGCATGGACGGGATCGCCATGACCTCGAGCGCGTCGACCTCCTCGGAGATCCGCATGGCGCCCAGCTGCGCGGTGAAGCCGCAACCCACGGTGGCGGCCAGCGCGATGCCGGCGATGAGCGGCGAGATCTCACGCGTGTTGAAGTAGGCGGACACGAAGCCCGAGAACGCCGCGGTGCCGATCTGGTCGAGGGCGGCGTAGCCCTGGATGCCGACCTCGGTACCGGTGAAGAACGCCATCGCGGCGATGACCCCGACGGTGCCGCCGATGACCGCGAGCGCACCGCTTCCGAGGGCAACCTCCGCCAGCAGGCGTAGGACCTCCTTCTTGTAGCGGATGACAGCGCGCGGAGTCGCCGCGATCGCGGACAGGTAGAACGCCAGCTCCTCGCCGAGCACGTCCAGCGAGCGCAGCGGCCGTTGGTAGATCGCCTTCACATTCGCCATCGGATCAACCCGTCTTCGCCGGAACGAGCTGGAGGTAGATGGCACTCATGATGAAGTTGACCATGAAGAGCAGCATGAACGTGATGACGACGGACTCGTTCACCGCGTCGCCCACCCCCTTGGGTCCGCCACCGGCGCGCATGCCCTTGTAGGACGCCACGATCGCGGCGATCAGACCGAACACGAGCGCCTTGGCCAAGCCTTGCCAGAGATCGGACAGCTGCGCCAGCGCGGTGAAGCTGGACAGATAGGCGCCGGGCGTTCCGTGTTGCAGGATCACGTTGAAGAAGTAGCCGCCGCAGACACCGACGACGCTCACCAGGCCGGTGAGGAACACGGCGACCAGCATGGCCGCGAGCACGCGGGGACCGACCAGGCGCTGGATCGGGTCGATGCCCAGCACCATCATGGCGTCGAGCTCCTCGCGGATCTTGCGGGCGCCGAGGTCGGCCGCGATGGCGGAGCCACCGGCGCCGGCGATCAGCAGTGCGGTCGCGATCGGACCGGCCTCACGAACGACGGCGAGCACCGAGGCGGAGCCGGTGAAGGACTGCGCGCCGAACTGCTTGATCAGGCCGCCCACCTCGAGCGCGATGACGGCGCCGAACGGGATGGCGACGAGGGCCGTCGGGATGATCGTGACGGAGGCGATGAACCACGCTTGCTGGATGAACTCGCGTGTTTGGAACGGACGCTTGAAGAGCGCCCGCCCAACGTCCAGACCGAACGCGAAAAGCGTGCCCGCTGTGCCGATGGGGCGCAGGATGCGGGCGGAGGTAGTCGAGGCCATAGAGCTCAGACGGAGGCCGGGGGCTGCGGCGGCGCCGGGGGCCCGGGTACCGAGGCGGTCACGGGAGCCGGTGCCTCGACAGGTTCTTCGACCGGCGCCGGAGCGGCGACGTGACGCGGCTCCTCAGCGGCCTGCAGGCCGGTGCCGTGCTCGGCCTCCTTGGTGAAGGAGCCCGGAGGCGGCGTGACGCCGTTCTCGCGGCACCACTCGCCGGGCGGACGCTGCCGCTTGCGCGGGATGCCGTTGGACGGCTCGAGCTGGAGCGGAATCGGCGGCAGCGGCGGCAGTTCGAGGCCTTCCTCCGCGGCGAGCTGGTCGGCGTCCTTCTCCTCCGACATGCCGATCGGCCCGACGGTCTGGGCGTTGAGGAACTGACGCACCACCGGCTCGTCGGAGGACAGCAGCTTCTCGCGCGGACCGTACATCGCGAGGTGCTTGTGATACAGCAGACCGATCTGGTCGGGAACCACACGCACCGAGTGGACGTCGTGGGTGACGATCAGGAACGTCGCGTCGATCTGGGCATTGAGGTCGACGAAGAGCTGGTTGATGAACGACGTGCGCACCGGGTCCAGACCGGAATCGGGCTCATCGATCAGGAGGATCTCGGGGTCGAGCACCAGGGCGCGGGCCAGACCCGCACGCTTGCGCATACCACCGGAGATCTCACCGGGCAGCTTGAACTCGGCACCGAGCAGACCGACCAGGTCCATCTTCTCCATGACGATGTTGCGGATCTCCGACTCCGACTTCTTGGTGTGCTCGCGCAGCGGGAAGGCGACGTTGTCGAA
>JBQCJL010000001.1:0-2666 GCA_051952795.1 Marmoricola sp. | reverse complement strand
GAGTTCCCGCTCTCGATGTTCTATGAGTCGTTGAACAAGAAGATGAGCGCCATCATCGAGTCGACCGCCGGGATCGTGGGCAGCGTTGACTAGCAGCGAGGGAGCGAGCATGACTTTGCACCATCCGGACGTACGCGGCTTCGCGTCAGACAACTATTCGGGCATCCATCCCGACGTCCTGGCGGCGATCGCGGCAGCCAACGGTGGCCACCAGGTCTCCTATGGCGAGGACGTCTATACCGAGCGCCTCCAGGAGGTCTTCGCGCGTCACTTCGGCGAGGGTGTCCAGGCCTTCCCGGTCCTGAACGGCACCGGCGCCAACGTGCTCAGCCTGCAGTCGATGCTCCCCCGGTGGGGTGCGGCGATCGTCGCCACCACCGCGCACGACCACGTCGACGAGGGCGGGGCTCCCGAGCGGGTAGCCGGCATCAAGCTGCTGACGGTTCCGACGCCGGACGGCAAGCTCACGCCCGAGCTCATCGACCGCGAGGCCTGGGGCTGGGGGGACGAGCACCGGGCGCAGCCGCTGGTCGTCTCGATCGCCCAGTCCACCGAGCTGGGCACGCTCTACACCGTCGAGGAGGTGCGGGCGATCGCCGACCATGCCCATGCCCTCGGCATGCGTCTGCACCTCGACGGGGCGCGCATCTCGAACGCCGCCGCGGCGCTCGATGTGCCGCTCCGGGCCTTCACGCGTGATGTCGGCGTCGACGTCCTGAGCTACGGCGGCACCAAGAACGGGGCGATGCTGGGTGAGGCCGTCGTGGTGCTGAATCCCGAGGCCTCCGAAGGATTGACCTACCTCCGCAAGTTCGACATGCAGCTGGCCTCGAAGATGCGCTTCATCTCCGCCCAGCTGCTCGCGCTGCTGGACGGAGATCTGTGGCTGCGCAACGCGAGCCACTCCAACGCCATGGCCCAGCGCTTGCGGGCCGGCGTCAAGGCAGGCCTGGCGGATGGCTCCATCCAGGGCGTCACGCTCTCGCGGCCGACCCAGGCCAACGGCGTGTTCGCGATGCTGCCCGACGGCGTGGCCGACAGGCTCCGCGAGTCGTTCCGCTTCTACGACTGGGACGCCGCCACCAACGAGGTGCGCTGGATGTGCAGCTTCGACACCACCGAGGGCGACGTGGACGAGCTGGTGGCAGCTCTCGCCAAGGAGACCTCCGCGACCTGAGGGTATTGCGGATCACCATCGCGGGGCTTACTGTGGTGCCTGTTTGAATGGCATTCAAAAGTAAGGTCCGAGATGAAGCGATACGACACCATCGTCATCGGCGCCGGCGTCACCGGCCTGACGGCGGCGTGGCGCCTGACGCAGGCCGGCCAGGACGTGTTGGTGCTCGAGGCGCGCGACCGTGTCGGCGGCCGGCTCCGAACCGAGACCCTCAACGGCGTGGGCTTCGAGATCGGCGGTCAGTGGATCTCCCCCGACCAGACCGCGCTGATCGACCTGACCGCTGAGCTGGGTCTCGAGACCTATGCGCGCTACCGCGAGGGCGACGCGCTCTACGTGGGCGCCGACGGCGTCGCGCACCGCTTCGCCGGCGACACCCTGCCGATCGGTGAGGCCACGAATGCGGAGATCGACCGCATCATCGGCATCCTCGACAAGCTCGCCGGCGACATGGACCCGGATCGCCCGTGGGAGCACCCGCAGGCCGAGGCGCTCGATCGGGTGACCTTCGCGCAGTGGCTCGAGACCCAGACCGACGACGTCGAGGCGCGCGACAACATCGCGCTCTATCTCGGGCCGGCGATGATCACCAAGCCGGTCTGGTCTTTCTCGGCGCTGACCGCGGTCCTGATGTGCGCGAGCGCCGGATCCTTCAGCCATCTGGTGGATGCGGATTTCATCCTCGACAAGCGTGTGGTCGGCGGGCTGGCATCGGTGCCCGCGGCCCTGGCGGAGAGGCTGGGCGACCGCGTCCACCTCGACGCCGACGTCACCCACCTGCACCAGGACCGCAGGGGCGTCGTGGTGCAGGTAGGTGGCGACGAGTGGGCGGCGGAGCGGGCGATCCTCGCTCTGCCACCCACTCATGTCCGGCGTATCCGGATCGATCCCGAGCTGCCGTGGGAGCACCGCAGCGCCCGGGAGCATCAGTCCTTCGGGCTGGTGATCAAGGTGCAGGTGGAGTACCCGACGCCCTTCTGGCGCTCATCCGGACTCTCCGGGACTGGCTTCGCTCCCTACGAGCTCGTCCACGAGGTCTACGACAACACCTGGGCGACCGCAGCCGGGGAGGCCGACGGCGGCACCCTGGTGGGCTTCGTCTCCGACCTCAAAGCCGACGCGATCGGCCGGCTCTCGGCGGAGGAGCGGCAGGCTCACGTGCTCCAGTCCCTGGCTTCCTACTTCGGCCCCGAGGCGCTGCATGCGCGCACCTACGTGGAGAGCGACTGGCAGCATCAGGAGCTGACGGGCGGCGCCTACGCGACCACCTTCGACGTCGGCACCCTGACGCGCTACGGGCACACGCTGCGGGAGCCGGTCGGACGAATCCACTTCGGCAGCAGCGATGTCGCCGGGCTCGGCTTCCAGCACGTGGACGGCGCCATTCGGATGGGCGCGCTGCTGGCGGAGCAGATCCTCAACGCCTGACCTGACCCCGCCACCTCGCCCCCCATTGACGCCGACCTTGCACTTATTGACGCCGACCTTG